>JAAYQU010000009.1 GCA_012519055.1 Bacteroidales bacterium
AGAAATTGTTCCAAGTTCGACTAAAGATTTGCGTGAAGTTCGCGGATTAGTTACAGCCGAATATCAAAACGAGCTAGAAAAAGAGTGGATTAATTCATTAAAAGCAAAATATAGTGTAGAGATCAACAAATCCGCACTTGATGAATTATTCAAAAAATAGAAATAATAAATAATGAGATTTGAAAATTTTGTTTGTCGCAAACTACCGATTGTTATTCTAACAATCGGTAGCCTGTTTTATGGATGTAACAAAAAACAAGATAGTAAAACAAGAACAGAACTTGCACGTTTTGAAAACGAAGTACTTACTCTTGAAGAAATTATGGTTCCAAAAAACTTAAGCCAACAAGACAGTATAGAGTTTGTAAAAAAACAGACTAATGAATGGCTTATCCGCCAAGCGTACGCCAAGAAGGCTTTTGAAAATATTGACGACAAAAACCAAATTCTAGAGCGAAAAATAGAAGAATATAAAAAAACACTATATATACACGAATACAAACAACGGCTAGTCGATCAAAAAATAGACACTATCGTTTCTTTGCGCCAAATAGAAGATTATTATAATAAATACGGAGAAGAGTTTCGACTTACAAACCCTTTGGTTAAAGCATGGGTCATAATGGTTCCTGTGTCAATGCCAAAACTAAATCAATTAATGCAATACCTAAATTCAAACCAAGAAAGCGTCATTGGCGATTTAAAAGAATTATGCTTTAGTTCTGCACGATATTATAACTTCAATGACGATTGGAGACCTTTACATAATCTTTTAAACGAAACCTCACTTACAGCACAAACAATTAATAACGATAATATATACAAAGGAAAAATATTTAGCGTTAAACGTAACGAAGTAGAACTACTAATAAAAATAAATGATTATTTAAAAGCAGGTGATAAACCACCAATTGAGTCTGTTTCAAAGCAGATAAAAGAGATTATCATTCAAAAGCGTAAAGAGCTGTTTTTTAACCGTTTAGAAAACGAACTATTACAAAGCGTTTCAGAACAGAATAAGTAAAAACATATAAACATATGATATACAGAGTACTATTAACATTAATTGCAACCATATTCACCTTACAAACCAATGCTCAAATTGGCAAAGTGCTGGATGAAATTGCTGCTATAGTGGGCGACAAAATTATACTTAAAAGTTTTATCGAGGAGCAACGCATTCAATTGCTTAATCAAAGATATTATTCTAACAAAGATTTACGTTGCGAAATATTGGAAGATCAGCTTTACACCAAATTACTAACAAATCAAGCCGAACTTGATAGCGTAGAAGTATCCGATAAAGACGTTGAAACTGAACTTGATAGACGCTTAGCATATTTTATGGAAGAATTAGGTGGAGAACAGAAAGTTGAAGAGTACTTCAATAAGACAATACTTGAGTTAAAAGAAGAACTAAGAGGTACAATTCGCGATCAGATGATTAGTCAAAGAATGCAATATACAATCACACAGGATATTACCGTAACCCCAACTGAAATAAGACGTTATTACGAAACTATTCCAAAGGACAGTATCCCTATTATTCCTACAACGTTTGAATTTCAGCAAATTACAAAATATCCAAAAATAGATGAACTTGAAGTTCTTGCAGTAAAAACAAGGTTAGAAGAGTTTAAAGAGCGAATATCAAAAGGTGAAAACTTTGCAGCCTTGGCAGTGCTTTATAGCGCTGATGTAAATACAGCAAAACGCGGGGGAGAAATAGGCTATGTTGGTCGTGGAGATCTTGTTCCCGAATTTGCAGCCGTAGCTTTCAAACTGCAAAAAGGAGAAGTGTCAAGAATTGTAAAAACGGAATATGGATATCATATAATCCAAATGATTGATAAAAAAGGCGAAAAAATTAATGTTAGACACATTTTATTAACTCCGAAAATTAAGCCAGAAGAAAAGGTCGCAGCATACGATTTTTTAGACAGTGTAAGAAATCTTTTACTCGCCGACTCATTGAATTTTGAAGATGCCGTAGCGAAATACACAGACGACAAAGACACAAAGAACGGAGGTGGTTTTATTCTTAATATGAAAGATAACTCTATTAGATTTGAACAAACACAAGTTCACTCTTCAATAGCATTTGCTGTAAAAGACAAACCCGAAGGGTACATTACCGAACCATTTGAAACTACCGATCAAAACAATAAAACTGTATATAAAATTGTAAAAATCAGGAGAAAGATAGAATCACATCCTGCCAATCTTACTGAAGATTATCAGTATATCCAAGAAATGGCTTTAAATAAAAAACGTGAAGAACATATTGGTAATTGGATAAACGACAAAAAATCAACAACATATATAAAAATTGGAGAAGAATATCATAATTGCGATTTTCAATTTCCGTGGATAGACTCTGAAAGTGAGTAAATTAAGCACAATTATGTAACTCTATATTATGGACAAAAAAGACGATATTAAAAGATTGAACTCGTTATACGAGTTAATGAAATCTGAAATACATAAAACTATTTATGGACAAGAAGAGGTGGTACAACAATCATTGTTATGTCTGTTTACAGGAGGTCATGCCCTGCTTGTAGGAGTTCCCGGACTGGCAAAAACCCTTTTGGTAAACGCACTGGCAAAAGCCATGGGATTAACATATAAAAGAATACAGTTTACACCCGACTTGATGCCAAGCGACATTATAGGATCAGAAATATTAGACTCAAATCGTGACTTTAAATATATTCAAGGACCTGTTTTTACCAATATTCTTTTAGCGGACGAAATCAACAGAACACCACCAAAAACACAAGCAGCATTACTTGAATCAATGCAGGAAAAAGCTGTTACCGTTAACGGTGTTCGCCACGAACTACCAACTCCCTTTTTTGTGCTTGCCACACAAAATCCTATCGAGCAAGAGGGAACATATCCTCTACCTGAAGCACAACTAGACCGTTTTATGTTCAATCTGCTGCTCGACTACCCTTCATATGATGAAGAGGTTGAAATAGTTAAAAATACAACTATTGACTTTAATTTAAAAACAAGCCAAGTACTCACATCTGACGACATAACTTTTTTCCGCACATTAATTCCACAAATCCCTGTAACTGACCACATTGTGCGTTTCGCTGTTTCAATTGTAGAATTAACACGACCCGGTAAAAGCAACAAGTCTCACAAATTAACAGAAGAGTACATATCATGGGGAGCAGGACCAAGAGCCTCACAATATTTAGTTGCAGGAGCAAGAACGCATGCTGCTCTTAATGGTAGGTATACGCCCGAAATGAGCGATGTTATTGCCATAGCCAAACCTGTATTGCGACATCGTATCGTAAAAAATTTCAAAGCCGAAGCCGAAGGTATCTCAACCGATATTATTATTGACGAGATTATAGAAACAGTAAAAAAAGAGATGGCTAAATAATATATTCATCTGTGTATAAAGAAATTATCATAGTTGCCCTACTCTTTATCACAATGCCACTTTCGTTTGTATTGGGACAGGAACCTGCTTCAAAAATAGATTTGAAACAGGCAAGATCTATGAATTACAATGAAAAAATTGCCAGCGATGCACGCCGATTAATTGGAGATGTTATTCTTCAACAAGAAGATGTAATGATGTATTGCGACAGCGTTTATCTCTACACTATTGATAACAATATAAAGGCATTTAGTAATGTTAAATTGCAAAAAGGAGACAGTATAGAAGTAATTAGTAGTGTCCTAGATTATGCTGGAAACATCAAAAGCGCCCGATTTAGAAACAATGTTGTATTAAAAGATCAAAGCGTTGCCGTTTATACCGATAGCTTAAATTATGATATAAAATCTAACAGGGCATACTACTTTAACGGAGGGAAAATTATTGACAGTACAGCCACTCTTATTAGTAAAACAGGATACTATTTTGCAAACGAAAAACTTTTCTTTTTTAAAGACAATGTGGTTGTTGAAAATGAGGACTATAGAGTTTATACCGACACCCTAAAATATAACATTAACACAAATGTTGTAAGCTTTCAAGGTCCTACCACCATAGTTGGTGATACTGCCACATTATATTCTGAAAGAGGCTGGTACAACACAAAAACAGGAGAAGCTAAAATATGGCAAAATGCCCGATACTCCAATACAGAGCAAATAATGTATGCAGATACTATTTTCTACGATCGAAAATTAGAGTTTGGACAAGGTTTCAACAACATTGAACTTTACAGTTTAAAGGATAGCATCATTTTGTCATCTGACTATGCATATTACGACCGTATAAATAACACAACACTTTTAACCAAAAATGCTGTAGTAACACAAATCTACCAGAATGACTCGTTGTTTTTACATGCCGACACCATATTTACAAAAGTCGATAGTTCAGAAGCTGGCTCTTTTCGTGAAATATTTGTTTATCACAAAGCACAATTGTACAGCAAAAACCTTCAAATGAGATCTGATTCGGTTGTTTTTTCCTTACGAGATTCTGTTATTCGCCTATATTTCGATCCAATAATATGGACAGATAGCAGCCAACTGACTGCTAATCAAATAAATATAGCCGTAGTTGACAATGACTTACGAGAGGTACATCTATTGGAGAACTCACTAATTATTATGCCACACGACTCGGTACATTATGACCAAATCAAAGGTCAAAAAATAGTTGGGTACTTAGAAAACAGACAGTTGCACAGAGCAAATGTTGACCGCCGAGCCGAAGTTATTTACTATCTTATTGAAGATGACGATGTAACTAGTATGAACTCGTCACAATGTAGAAACATCGAAATATATTTCGATAGCGGAGAAATCGATCAAGTAATATTTATTGATACTCCTGTCGGTAAAGTTACTCCTATCGAAGATCTAAATCCTAATGCTATGTATTTCAGAAATTTTGGATGGTACGATTATTTAAGACCTAAAAGCTTCGATGATATTTTTATCTGGAAAGAAAAGTAAGCAATTAACAATGTGCAATGAACAATTGGAACACGTAGTCCTCGGTTACTGAGCCTGCCATAAACTCAACAACTATTGGCTATATTGCATGTTCCTACACGTTTTTATTTCTCTTTTAGTTTTAATTGTTCTTCCAGCTGTTTTATTCTTCGTTTTAATCGTATTGAGTCATAACAAATAGTTAGAGCCCCTGCTACGAAGCCTATAATAATTAATAGATTCGAGTTCGTATAATTGATTATACGAAGAAATGCTCCCAAAAGTACTGTAAACGCTGACAATGCGTACATTACATTAATTATCAAGTTAGTTCTGCTAGTCATGTTATTAATTTTTAGCTTAATTGCCAATAGCACATTGCTAATTGAACATTGCGCTAAAGTCCTCGTCCGTATTTATCGAGTATCACCAACATCGGGACATTAAACCTGTCACTGCCACGTGGGTTGGGTTTTTGTGGGTTGGTAGGCATATAAACCTTACCTGCCAACGCTATCCGACCATCGCTTAGTTTAGTTGCTGTAGAAAAGTCAGAAGTTGACGGTAATGCTGTTGCTATTTTTTGTGGCATCAGAACATCAGGTGCATCTTTGCTTCCAAGCTCACGCTGATATTCCGTTTCTAAATTTCTACCAACAATGGCATACTTTGCCCTTGTAACAACTCGTCCACTTAATATTGCAAGATTCGAACCATAAAGCATAACTTTTCTGTTTTCAAGCAATAGTAATCCATTGGTGTTAATATTTGGTATAGTGTTAGCTTTTATTGCGTTACCTGCACTTGAAAGCTGTATAAGCCGAGTTTCAGATGTGCCTAAATACTCTTTTCCGTAACTACACATATAAACATATGTAGATCTGTCAAATTGGACTATATCCTGCGTAAAGAAGTTTGGCGGAACAGTTATACCCACTCTCCACATTACTTTTCCTGTCGACGAAAGTTTATAAACTATAGGAGTGTATGTTCTCATATTATTCCTATATTCTTTTCCAAGAACCAAAATAGAATTATCAGAACAAACTATTACTTTGCTTGCCTCTTCATTTACCTCTGTTGCTATTGGAGTTGACCAAATATACACCTCGTCATTTACATCAATTTTATGAACTACGATGTTATATTTTTTGTTCTCTCCTATTTTTGTGTGAGCTGCAGCAACAAAACTTTCTTTGGGCGACACGTCACTCAGAATTGTATTATAAACACTTGCTGTAGGACTTTTAGCTTCCACCCTTCCTAATGGATTTATCTTTAAATAAAATGGGTTATACTTATTTTTGTCGTAGGTTGTACCGTACAGTTTTATGCTTTGTCCAGAAGTAATTACAAGATTTTTTAAATCCCAAATTGGGAAATCTTCGTAAAACTTGTGCATCAAAGGCTCTCCTTTTTTATCGTAACGACCGAAGTATGGTATTGATCTGGAGTAATCTTCTGTTGAAGCTTTACCAATAAGATATATCTCTGTGTTCACGGCTTCAGCTATTCCAACAATATTGTTATGAACATAAGATTTATTCAAAGATGGATAATATGATATGCCTGTTTGAGCAACAAGTTGCACTGGAATTAAAAACAAACAGGTAGCTACAAAAGCTATTAGGATATTGCTTCTATTACAATTCATACTTAATAATTATTTACGGCATAAAGATAAATAAAAAAATTCTATTGAATGCAAATTTTATTCCTTGGTTTAATTAACGCAAAGAGAAGTGTTTATAATCAATTTTTAAAAGTAAATATAAAACTATTTCTGATTTAAAAACTCCATTGCTTTATTAACCAGGTTAGAACTTCCTATGTATAAAGGTGTTCGTTGATGTATATTTTCGGGTTTAATATCAAGAATACGAATATTACCGTTGGTAGCAACACCCCCTGCCTGTTCGACTATCCAGGCTAGCGGATTACACTCATACATTAACCGCAATTTTCCATTTTCGTTCTTTGCGGTGGCTGGATACATAAAAACTCCTCCTTTCAACAAATTGCGATGAAAATCGGCAACTAGTGAACCAATATACCTTGCCGAATACGGTCTGCCAGTCTCCTTGTCGGGTACTCTACAATATTCAATAAATTTTTGGATACCTACATTGAATGAGTGATAATTTCCATCATTTATGCTGTATATCTTACCATTAGCGGGTATTTTCATATTGATATTTGACAAACAAAACTCGCCTATTGAAGGATCTAAAGTAAAACCGTTAACACCCGAACCTGTTGTGTAAACTAACATTGTTGACGAGCCATAAACTATATACCCCGCAGCTACTTGTCTGTTACCCGGTTGTAAAAAATCTTCTAACTTGGCAAGTTCTCCACGTGGCGAAAATCTCTTGTAAATACTAAATATTGTGCCTATTGAAACATTCACATCAATATTTGAGCTACCATCTAAAGGATCAATACAAACAATATAGTTGCCGTCTTTCGACATAACATTATCGAACGTAACTATTTCACTGTTTTCCTCTGACGCAACTCCACAAACCTCTCCACAAGCACGCAATGCTTGTATAAACTGAGTATTGGCAAAGACATCTAGTTTTTGTTGACTTTCTCCTTGCGTGTTTATAATACCTATATCGCCCAAAATATCCACAAGGCCTGCCTTATTTACCTCACGGTGAACAATTTTAGAAGCAATCCCAATATGTTGTAATAATCTTGAAAATTCGCCTGTTGCATGGTTATAATCTTCTTGACATCTGATAATAAACTCATTAAGAGGCATTCCTAAATACGCTTTAATCATGGTTATTTATTATTATTATGTTATTATATAATTAGTTGTTACAACAAAACAACAATGTTAGGGCTAATTTACTATTTTTGCGGTAATAAACCATAGTAAATAGCTTTATATTATAATATATTGTGTTATGGCGAAAGATAAAGTAATCAAAATCAACAAGTTTGGCGGAGCAAGCGTATGTACTGCCAGTGCTGTAAAAAAAGTTGCAGAAATAATTCATTCTATTGAAGGAAATATAGTTGTTGTTGTATCTGCCATGGGAAAAACAACCAATAATCTCGAAAGGGTTGTAAATCTGTGGTTTAATAACGATATGATTTTTTGGAGTGTATTTAATGAAATAAAAAACTATCATCAAAACATTATTGATGAACTTTTTGGCAAAGGGTGCGAACTGTTTTTTGAAGATTTCAAAGAGCTTGAAGAGATGCTTACCGAGTCGCCATCACTAGATTATAATTTTGAATATGACAAAATTGTATCGTACGGTGAAATATTATCAACAAAGATAGTTTCACAATATTTACAAAAAACAACTCGTGATGTCAGATGGTTCGATATCAGAAAATTACTTAAAACCGATTCTGTATTCCGCGAGGCAACTGTCGATTGGAATTTAAGCTCTACATTAGTCAGAAGAGCATTTACTTTTAACTCATATAGAACAATTATCACACAGGGATTTATAGGAAGTACACTTAGCAACTTAACCACGACATTAGGTCGTGAGGGATCTGACTATACGGCAGGTGTCCTTGCTTGGATACTTGACGCCCACTCGGTTACAGTTTGGAAAGATGTTCCAGGCATAATGAACGCCGACCCAAAATGGTTACCCGAAGCCGTTACTCTTGATCAGCTATCTTACTCTGAGGCTGTTGAGCTATCGTTTTACGGTGCAAAAGTTATACACCCAAAAACACTAAGACCACTGCAACAAAAAAACATACCGTTGTATGTAAGATCGTTTATAGAACCATCTCTAAAAGGCACAACTATTCGCGATTTAAAAATCGAGCAAAATACACCATTCTATATCAGAAAAGAGAACCAAATTTTAGTAACTCTTTACCCACAGGACTTTACCTTTATGGCATATAATAATATTACTGCCATTCACGATATATTTTACCGATATCGCCTTAGGATAAACCTTATACAGATGTCTGCGTTGAGCTACTCTGTCTGTTTCGACAATAAACCTGAAATATGGGATGAGGTAAAAGACTCCTTATCAGAGCTTTATCGAATAAAATACAACACCGCTGTAGAACTAATAACCATTAGGCACTACAACGACGACACTATTCAGAATATAACCAAAAAAGGAAAAGTATTTTTAGAACAGAAAACTCGTGTAACTATACAGTTTGTTATTTCCCGAAAAGCTGAATAATTTTGTCTGCTAGAATTGTAGAAAGCTTGATATTCGACTCGTGTGTCCAACCAGCAATATGAGGCGTTAATACAACTCGGTCGGATTTGCATAACCACTCAAAATCAGGGTTAACTGACGATAGGTCTTCAAACGATATTTGCTCATATTCAAGGACATCGAGACATGCACCTCTAACTTTTCTGCTTTTTATTGCCTTGACTAACGCACTTGTCTCTAATACTTTGCCGCGCGATGTGTTAATTATATATGCCCCATCTTTACAATTGTCGAAAAAGTGTTGGTTTGCCATATATTTAGTTTCAGATGTGAGAGGAACATGAAAACTAATAACATCTGCCTGCTTACAAATCGTATCAAAATCAACTTCTTGCACATAATCTGGTGCATAGTTGGTTTTGTATTTATCGTATGCTAATATTTTACATCTGAATCCCGATAATTTTTCAGCAAAAGCAGTTCCAACATTTCCAAATCCAATTATGCCAACAGTCTTAGAACCAAGCTCTATCCCTCGGTTCTCCTCCCTAAGCCATTTTCCTGTTCTAACCTCTGAGTCGGATTTGCGCAAATTGTTAAAAAGTGACAAAAGCATGCCTATTGCGTGCTCAGCAACAGCGTCTCTGTTACCTTCGGGGCTATTCAAGCAAACTATGCCACGTGCTTCGGCTGCTTTAACATCAATACTCTCCATTCCAGAACCAACACGCCCGATAAATTTAAGCTTTGTGGCATGATCTAAAAACTCACTGTCTATAAAAAACTTACTTCTGATTATACAGCCGTCATAGTTCGAAATAATAGGCAAATACTCATCCTTGCTCTTCATTGATGTTAATTGATCGCATTTAAAACCAGCTTCTTCTAGTAGTTTAGGCAATAATGGGTGTGTTGAATCTATAAATAGAATGTTCATATTTAGCTGATTAGAAAGGGTTAAGCGTTTCAATCGTGAGCCCGAAAAATAGTAAAAGCTAAGGTTTAGAAATTTATAATTACTGATTTTTTATGCCAACATGCAATTCAAGAAACAGACAAATCGAGCATTTTGATAAAATCATCTAGAGTTTCGATTCCATTAAGCAACTACGCAGAGACGCCATAATATGACGTCTCTACAACACCTTGACATTTAATTGTTAATTGCACATTGCTAATTGCCTTTATAGAAAGGTGTTTTAACAATTTTTGCTTTTAGGTCTTTATTTCTAACCCTTATAAATATTTCTGTATCCTCTTTCCAGAAACCTTTATTCAAATATCCCATGCCAATTGCTTTATTCAACGAGGGCGATTGCGTTCCGCTTGTTACAACACCGATGTTGTTTCCCTGAGCATCAACAATTTCGTATCCTTGGCGTGGGATACCGCGGTCAATAAGTTCGAAACCTTTTAAACGTCTATCAACACCATTGTTTTTTTGATCCAACAATCGTTCACGATCAATAAAATCTTTTCCATCAACAAACTTGGTTATCCAACCTAAACCTGCTGCAATTGGAGAAGTTGTCTCGTCAATATCGTTACCATACAAACAGAACCCCATCTCAAGACGCAAAGTATCGCGAGCTGCTAATCCCGCAGGTTTAATACCAAACTCCTCTCCTGCCTTAAATATGGCTTTCCATAGTTTTGGCCCATCTTCATTAGCAACATATATCTCACAACCTCCAGCTCCGGTATACCCTGTTATTGATAGGATGGCATCTTTTATTCCTGCAATGTTTACTTTTTTAAATGTGTAGTATTGCATATTTTCAACAGGAGTGTCACAAATTTTTTGTACTGCTTTCATTGCCAAAGGACCTTGTACTGCCAACTGGCAAATTTCGCCCGAAGCATTGTACAATTCTCTTCCAACTTCCATACCCATTGCTTTAGCGTGTTTTGAGCACCATTCCCAATCTTTTTCCATATTTCCCGCATTAACAACCAATAGATATGTTTCAGCATCAATTCTATAAACTAAGAAGTCGTCAACTATGCCACCTTTGCCATTTGGAAAATATGAGTATTGTATTTGACCATCTGATAAAGCTGCCACATCGTTTGAAGTAATTTTTTGCAAAAAGCTTAGAGCTTTTGGACCTTTAACCCAAAATTCACCCATATGACTTACGTCAAAAACACCCAATTTTGTGCGAACATTAATGTGCTCGTCTTTAACGCCTGAATATTCCAAAGGCATGTTATGTCCGGCAAACGGAACCATTCGTGCTCCCAACTCTATATGGAAGTGTGTAAAAGCAGTATTTTTCATGATATTGTGATTATTTTTTCGTTAATATAATTTATTTTCAACACAAAGGTACAAATTAATTTAAAATTAGAAGTTAGAAATTAGAAGGAAACCGAAAACGGAAGTCAGAAGACAAAACGTATGAATAATTGTTCATTGATTAAACGTGTCAATTTGTCACATTTAAAAGATATAAGTCAGTCAAAAAATCAA
>JAAYQU010000010.1 GCA_012519055.1 Bacteroidales bacterium
TATTGTATGATTCTTGATGAAAACTATACTCTTGCGATAGCGTATCTTAATGAAAAACTAAACTCAGATGACAATACAGAGCGCATTTTTGCAGCCATAGACCTTGCATATATTGACCAATTAATTGAGAACAGCAACAGCGGTAAATCTGCTCAAGATCAGAATTATACCAATATAGCAAAATATATTGATTATAAAGATGAGATGTTAAGGAAGTTAAGCAGTAGTGCAAACAACATACAAGAGGATATTTTACAAGTTGGACTTGGCTCTGATAATATGATAATTAGCCCAAATCCAACGCGATTAACACTGAATGTCCGTTACACTACAGATTTAGAATACTCTAACGTTCAAATAAAAATCTTTGATTTGTTAGGTACAGAGTGTCTATATAAACAAATTAATAATGTAGAGAAGGGAACACACGATTTTACGCTTAACACTTCTGAATTTAGCTCAGGTATTTATATTGTCCGTTTATACGTTAACGGCACTGCTTGTTGTTCACAGAAATTGATAATTAGTGAATAGGATATTAATACTGTCACTTCGATAAACTCAGTGACCGTTCGCGGTGGCTGAGTTTATCGAAGCCACATTTAAGAAACTTAAAAACACAATTGTATGTTTCGACGATTGTTGGGCTTGTATTTTGACAGGCTCAATAATCTTCGAAATATTAACTCAACAACCGAAACAAAGTAAAATAATAACTTTTTGATAATCAGCATTTTTTTTGGCTGATAGTAATATCTTAGAAAACAAACTAAAGTTTTGAAACCCATGAATAAAACCAAACACATAATAGTCAGCCTACTTGCTCTGGCAATTAGCACAGCTACCTTGGCACAAGCAGTAGGCGAAAAGTTTAAGTTTCAGACCAATTACTACCTCGTCACAAGCCTCGATCCTCCAACGGTAGCAGTAACCTGTCAATATAGTGGCTATCCATCATACTGGGATTATTCTGAAGAACCATACGGAGAGGTAGTTATACGTAGCTCTGTAACCTATAAAAATACAGTATTTACAGTTACAGCTATTGGAAATTATGCTTTCCATGGTTGTAGTCGTATAACATCTATTCTTATTCCTGAATCGGTAATATCATTTGGTTTTTGTTCTTTCAAAAATTGTAGCAGTTTAATATCAATTAATATCCCTGACTCATTGACTTTTTTAGGAAGCTATACTTTTGGTAACTGTACAAGTTTAACGTCAATTGTTATTCCGGATAAGGTAACTTTTATAGGAAGTTATACCTTTTTCCAATGTTACAATTTAACATCTGTTGTTATTCCTGAATCTGTAAAATCAATTGATGAGGCTGCATTTGGCTATTGTGTTAGTTTAACCTCAATTACACTTCCTGAATCTGTCACTACACTTAAAGAATTTGCTTTTGCCCATTGTTTCAATTTAACATCGATTAATATTCCCGAATCCGTTGTTTCAATAGGAAATCATGCTTTTCGCCTTAGTGAAAGTTTAACGTCAATTACTATTCCTAAATCTGTAACCTCAATCGGTATGGGTGCTTTTGCTTTTTCAGGCTTAACTTCGGTTGATTTTCAGGCATCTATAACTACAGTTACCGATTATGCTTTTGCAGGTTGTAAGAGTTTAACCTCAATTACTATCCCTGAAACTGTTAAAGCGATTGGAATAGAGGCGTTTTGCCAATGCAGTAATTTAAAGTATGTTACAATTCCTGAATCGGTAACTACAATTAGGAACTATGCTTTTAGCGATTGTACTAGCTTGGTATCAGTGAATTTTCCAGAATCCATTAAATCAATTGCAGATGAGGTGTTTTATGGTTGCAGTAGCTTAAAATCAATTACCATTCCTGCCTCTATTAAATCAATAGGCAATCTTGCCTTTTACAATTGTTCTGGCTTAACTTCTATTACTTCTTACGTAACAGACCCGAGCTCAGTAATACTAAAAAGAGATGTCTTTTATGGAGTTCCTAAAGGCACAGAGCCTAATGCGTGTGTGCTAAATGTGCCAGAAGGTAGTATAACACTCTACGAAAATGCTAACCAGTGGCAAGACTTTTTCCCAAATATATTTGTAGGTGTTGAGGATACTCCGCAAACCTCAATTGTTATCTATCCAAATCCAGCAAGCGACTTGCTCAATATAAAAAGCGATACGCCAATCTATGGTTTTGAGCTTTACGATGCTCTTGGCAGGTTAGTGTTAAACAAAACCGAAATGTTTAATAATGAGAGCGTTATAGATGTGTCTTCACTTACACGCGGTCTCTATTTTATTAAACTACACACCATAAATAGTGTTGCTGAACATAAAGTTTTGATTGAAAATTAATTGCAGGTGCCATTTGATTTAGCTGATAATGCTAATCTTCGTCATCATCTTCGTCGTCAAACTCTATAGGCTCATCATATTCTGAGTCATCTATATCATCATCGTCATCAAACTCGCTATATTTCTCTTCGTATGTCTCTTTTACCTCGTCTTTCAAAATGCCATCATCATCAAAGTCATCATCGTCTTCAACAATTTGCATGGCTTCGGTTTTTGTCATTTTAACCAAATAGTAACACTCCTCAGCTTCAAATGGTAAAGCACTAACCAATTTACCTTCACGGTCAGTATATGTAACAAGGTTTTGTGTATAGCCTTCTGGATACGCAAGTTTAATTTGCTCTTTTATATCCTCAGGAAGTTTTTCGTAATCTTTTAAAATGCGTGGTTTATTCCCGTTCATAGCATTTAATATCAATAAATAGTATTTGT
The DNA here is from genome assembly GCA_012519055.1 of Bacteroidales bacterium. Taxonomy (NCBI): domain Bacteria; kingdom Pseudomonadati; phylum Bacteroidota; class Bacteroidia; order Bacteroidales; species Bacteroidales bacterium. The sequence continues at coordinate 2,770 of JAAYQU010000010.1, forward strand.
GTTAATAAATTAAAGTATTCAATAGCTATCTGCCGCCAAATATCAATATTTTTTTTCTAATAAAACAAATCTACAATTAAAGAAAACACATTTGTATGTATTTTTATAATGGTTAATGCTGATGTTACAAGTAGATAGCCCAAAAGAGCAATAATAAAGTTAGGACTATTGTATGTGTCCAAACTGTATAAATCCAGAAACTGCGAATTAACAGTTTTTTTTAATAACAATTAGATTTAATTACACTTGTTTGTTACCTTTGGACCGTTATCATCGAAAAGAAATGAATTATTACAGCCCAAGCCAGACGCGCAAAGGATTGATTGTGAGGAATGTAAGGGCGACATGTCTTTAGATAAAACTTTTTAGAAGTATGAGAGCCCTGAGAGAGAAATTTCAAGAAGTGTTAAATAATGGACCCATTGGCATTTATCTGATGACTTTTATTATTCCCATTAGCTCAAAGCCTCTGGGAATAGTCGCTGCAATTATTTTTCTTGAAGCATTGGTACGCAAACAGCTTTCAAAAAAGAAAAATATTCTGAAACAACTTACCTGGAGAAATCCCGGATTGTGGGTTTTTGCTTTTTATTGTTTGCACGTAATAGGGCTTATTTATACGAAAAACTTAGAGTTTGGTTATATTGACTTAGGCATAAAAGCATCATTTGCAATTTTCCCCTTGATTTTTCTTTTCTATCAACCAGTTATCAAATGGAAATGGTTTGTTAATATTTTTATTGCAGGAGCTATTGTTTCAATTATTATAAATTTTTGCATTTCATCTGTTGTTTGTATTCAGGAGTCTAATCTTTTAGTGTTTACAGGTACAAAGTTAGCAAACTTAATGCATCGTGGTTATTGGTCAATTTATCTATTAATAGCCGTATACTTTCTTCTTAATAAGGCATTAAACTCACAAATTAAAAAAAGAAGAAGTGAGTATTTGTTACTTGCTCTATTTATTACTGTTTTCATCGTTTTATCTCTATCCAGAGCAGGATTGGTTGTTTTTTCTATTATGCTTTTATGGTTTATTATCAAACTATATAAGCGCCTAAAAAAGTGGATATTTATAGTCGTAACTGCTTCCATTGTTCTAGGATCTTTTTCTGTTTATCAGTTCTTTTCTCCATTAAAAAGAAGAGTAGATGCAATGTTTATGGAAATACAAAAGCCAAGAGAGGAATACAATATGCACAAATCAGGGAACGTAGTGGCTAGATTTTTAACATGGGAGAGTTCGATTCAAATTATTAAAGAAAATTTTTGGTTTGGAGTTGGAACAGGTGACGTGAAAGACGAGCTTAGGCAACAATATTCTGACAGCGGTTATTTTGCACTTGAAAAATATAATCTAAATAGTCACAATCAATTTTTAAACTCTCATGTTGCCTTAGGAGTTTTCGCCCCACTATTTTTGCTTATGGCTCTGTTTGTAAACTTACTGAAAAAACGTCCTTTTGATAAGTACTATAGCTGGCGATTTGGAGTAATAATAATACTCTTTTTATCTCTGCTAACCGAATCCACGCTTGAAGCGCAGGCTGGCATTATGCCTTATGCTTTTTTACTCTGCTTTTTTTACAGTTCAAGGGTTGAGGAGGAGATAACAGAGCATTCATAGTTTACTGAAGCTCAGCCTGTTTAATTGACAATTGCTAATTGATTAAAAACATCTCAAGCAGCTTGTTTGCTGCCGAAACCGATTTTATTTTTTCAACAACAAGTCTAAGTTTCCCGCCGTGTTCCTGCAAACGAGCTAAATTTGGCTCCCTTTGCAGAACCAAAAGCATATTTTGGAATATTTTGCTGTCGAAAAAGTCCGATTCTTGGTCGCTAATAAAATAACAGATCATTTTTTGCTGTTTTATTACAATCTTTTCAAATCCAAGCGTAACGGCTTTACGGCGAAGTTTCACAACATTTATTAACTCTTCCGTCTCTTTTGGAATTTTACCAAATCGGTCGATAAGCATTGTTGAGAATTGTTGCAATTCCTCATCTGTTGTTATATTATCTAGCTGTTTGTAAAGCTTAATTCTTTCTGCAATGTTGCTGATATAACTATCCGGGAATAAAACCTCTAAATCGGTATCAATTTGACAATCTTTTGTTGTTTCAATAGTTGAGACTTGTTCGTTGTTAGGACGATTGCCAAGCAGGTTTTTAAACTCCTGCTCTTTAAGTTCCAAAACAGCTTCCTGTAAAACGGTTTGGTAGGTTTCGTAGCCAAGCTGTGATATAAAACCGCTCTGTTCTCCACCCAACAGATTTCCCGCACCACGTATATCCAAATCTTGTAAAGCGATATTTAGCCCACTACCCAATTCAGAAAAAGATTCAATAGCCTGTAAACGTCTTCTCGACTCTGCTGGCAAAAGCTGTAGCGGCGGAGTTAAAAGATAACAAAACGCTTTTCTGTTTGAGCGACCAACCCTTCCTCTCAGCTGGTGCAAGTCCGATAGTCCAAAATTATGTGCATCGTTGATAATCATTGTGTTTGCATTCGGAATATCTAAACCCGACTCGATTATGGTGGTCGCAATCAAAACGTCATATTTCTCGTCAATAAACTCGAGCATGATTTTTTCTAATTGCCGACCCTCCATTTGTCCGTGAGCGTGAACTACTCTTGCTTTTGGGCAAATCTCCTTTACAATTCTTTCAATTTCAACGATGTTTTGAATTCTATTATGTACAAAAAAGACCTGTCCGCCTCTATTAATTTCATAATCAATAGCCTCCATAATAATATTGGTGTCGAAAGTGTGTACCTCTGTTGTAATGGGAAGTCGGTTAGGAGGAGGAGTTTTTATAATTGACAAGTCGCGGGCACCCATAAGCGAAAACTGTAGTGTACGAGGAATAGGTGTAGCTGTTAAAGTAAGTGTGTCTACATTAACTTTCATGGCTCGGAGTTTCTCTTTTGTTTTTACACCGAATTTTTGTTCCTCGTCAATTATTAACAGTCCTAAGTCTTTGAATTGTACGTCATTGGAAACTAGTCTGTGCGTGCCTATAATAATATCGACCAAACCATTTTTCAAGTCATGCAAAACAGCCTTTACCTCTTTAGTGCTTCTCATTCTTGAAACATATTCAATTCGTACCGGGAAGTCTTTTAACCTTTCGGTAAAGGTTTTCATATGTTGAAAAGCCAAAATGGTTGTTGGCACAAGTACTGCAGTCTGTTTGTTGTCGCAGGCAGCCTTAAAAGCGGCTCTTATTGCCACTTCGGTTTTACCAAATCCAACATCACCGCAGACTAATCTGTCCATTGGTGACGAACTCTCCATATCAGCTTTAACAGCTTTGGTTGCCAGCTCTTGGTCTGGAGTATCTTCGTAAATAAAACTCGCTTCAAGTTGCTGGTTTAGATAAGAGTCAGCCGAAAATGAATATCCCGGTTGTTGCAAACGTTCGGCATAGAGGCTAATAAGCTCGCGAGCAATATCTTTTATCTTACTTTTAGCATTGCTTTTTGTGTTTTGCCATAGTGCAGAACCCAATTTGTGGATCTTCGGAGGAATGGCATCTTTACCTTTGTATTTGCTAATTTTATGTAACGCATGAATATTGACATACAACGTATCGTTATCGCGGTATACCAATTTTATAACCTCTTGAATTTTCCCGTTGACCTCAATTTTTTCAAGCCCACCAAAATATCCCACACCATGGTCGATATGTACAACATAGTCGCCCGGATGTAAAGAGGTAATATCATCTAAAGTAAGGGCATCCTTACGCGTAAATCCAAGCTTAACTCTGTATTTGTGGTATCTGTCGAAAATTTGATGATCGGTAAAAACACAAATTTTTAAATCGTGATCGATAAAGCCCTTGTGTACAGTGCCTAAAGTTGTGTGAAAACTTAAGGTGTTATCAATTTGATTTAAAATAGCGTTAATTCTATCAATCTGTTTTTGCTGTTCAGATACAATTAATACTTCGTAATTCAACTTGTTGTATTCAGTAATAGTCTGCTGTAGAAGCTCAAAATTTTTTGAAAAATTCGGTTGCGGTTCGACTTGAAATGTAAAAGGAGTATCCGAGTCTATATTCCTAATATTGTGGATTATTGGGAAATGTTCTAAGTTTTTTAGCAACTCGTCAGCATTTGTAACAATGTTTTTTATATCAATTTCAAGTTCATTTTCTTTTTCAATCGATGTCTCCCACAAAAATTTAAGTTTACTTTCTGTAAATCTGTAATCGTCATAAACAATAACTGTGTTTTCGCGTAATATGTGTGATATTGGAACTCTGTTTCCTTCGTTTTTGTTTATGCCCAGGTTAGGAATTATGCTCATGCTATCAGTCTGATATTCAGACGTCTGGGTCTCAATATCGAAAACGCGGATACTGTCAACCGTATCACCCATAAAATCAATGCGATAGGGGGAGATGTTTGAAAATGAAAAAATGTCAACAATACCACCTCGAACTGCAAACTGACCAGGTTCATATACGAAATCTACATATGTAAAATTATATGTTAGAAGTAAATCGGTTAAAAAGTCGGGTGACAGGTTTTCACCTTTATGCAATGAGATTGTATTAGAGACGATATCGTCTCTAGAAACAGAGGTTTCAATAAGTGACTCGGGATATGTTACAATAAAAAGAGGCTCTCTTTTTGTATCAACAATTATTCTAATACTTTCACCACGTATGAGCGCCGATTCCGGGTCGTGTTGCCCATAAATAGCGGCACGTTTAAAGTCAGAGACAAGTAAGCAACAATTTTCATCGCCAAGTACTGATTGCGCTTCGTTGTGCAAGTATGCTGCCTCTTCGCGGTCGTTGGCAACGACAAAAATATCAGATTTAGATTTTTTGAAAAGAGCGAAGAGAAAAAAACTGAAAGCCGATTCGTTCAGTCCTGATAATGAAATGGTACCTGTTTTGGAAAATCTTTTTAATAATGGGTCAACATTTTTATGTCTCAGGTACTTTTCAAATAATGAGGAAAGATTGAAATGTGAGGTCATCAATTAATTTCTGTTGTTGCTGATTTTTTAAAAAAGCCCTATGATGGCTAATCACAGGGCTAGGTTAAAATTTTTATTAAAGACTTTAATCGAAAGGGTTTGCCACTTCGATAAGTTTAATTGGCACTTTTTTAAGCATTGAATAAATTTCACCCTCTGATCGAATGTCATCGTCGTCGGCATTGTAATACCACTCAATTTCGATAGGAAGATCGGACTTGTAATCCTCTTCAAGCTTTGTAAGAATTACCGAAATCATTTTGGCAGATGCTGAATTTAGATAATCCAACTTGAACTTGAAAACGATCGGATCGCCTTTTACTTTGCCCATATTTTCATCAACCCACTTGATAATGGGGTCATATGTTTTGACAACATTTTCAGGTAAAGACATACCGGAAATCTCAAAATGATTTTCGACCGGGTCTAATATTACTCTTGGAGTTTTTGGGGTGGCTTCAATTATTAATGCTTCCATAGTTAGTAAAAGAGAATTAGATCTCCAAAGATAATATTTTTATGATAAAAACAACCGTTTTTTTTAACTATTATACAATTTCAACAATTATTTTCGTTTTTAGTATGTTATTATTATCTGTTTTAATATTACTTTCGGCATTTTATTGTTAAATAATAAATTTACGATTGAATAAATATACAACCGCTCATTGATGCATGTAGTAATTGATATAGGAAACACAACAACAAAAGTAGGATATTTCAAAGATAGCGAGCTGATTGATAAAAAAACAGTCGAAACCAAAGATGTATGTTACGACGACTTGTTTAGTACTCACACTAATGCTGCTATTATTGCTTCCTCAGGGAAATTATTAACAGGAATAGATAATTATATGACAGATAAAAATATACCGTTTCATGTTCTGTCATATAAAACAAAATTACCCATAAAAATTGATTATAAAACACCAGAGACTTTGGGGTTAGACAGAATAGCAGGTTCGGTTGGTGCAACAGTTCTTTTCCCCAATAAACCTAGTCTGATTATTGATATTGGAACAGCGGTTACTTATGATTTAGTTGTAAACAACTGTTTTAAGGGCGGAAATATATCTCCAGGACTTAAATTAAGATATCTATCTTTAAACGAACATACAGAGAAACTACCTTTAGTAAGCGCTGTTGATAATCAACAATTATATGGGAAATCAACAGTAGAGGCAATAGAAAATGGTGTTTTTAATGGACTAAAATATGAGATAGAAACCACTATAAAGCACTTTAGTGAAATTTATAGCGGTCTTAACATAATAATAACAGGAGGAGACGCACATTTTTTTGTCAATATAATAAAAACAGCGATATTTGTAGAACCAAATTTAGTACTCATAGGGTTAAACCACATACTTTTATACAATGTATAGATATTTGATATTTCTTATTATAACAACAATAGTTTCTCATTCAGTATTATCCCAAATACAGACAGAAAGTCCATATTCAAAACTTGGTTTTGGTCTAATGGAAAATGAAGGGAATATTGTAAATAGTGGTATGGGAGGTTCTTCGGTTACTTTGTATAAAAGAAATGCGTTAAATATTTCCAATCCTGCAGCAATTAGTTCAATTGACACGTTGTCTTTTGTGATGGAGTTTGGAATAAAATCAAATTTTTCTCATTTGTCTGCGACAGGATTGTCAAAAAACTCATTCTCTAGCAACTTGAATTATTTTGCTTTTGGCTTCAGAGGGTCTAAACGTTGGTCGGCAAGTCTCGGTTTAATGCCTATCTCTTCTCGTGGCTATGAGATTGTTGATCGTAAAACAATTGCAGGTGTGGGTAATGAAGAAAAATATTATATAGGTTCAGGCGGTATTAACAAATTGTATTTAATTAATAGTTTTGACATTTTTAAAGATTTTTCTGTTGGAGTATCTGCAGAATACTTATTCGGAAAACTTGAAGAAACGAACACATTAATGTTTCCGGAATTGATGTCCGCAAGTCATTTGCAGGAAGGGTTGAAACAACAGATAAGTGATTTTAATGTGTCGTTCGGGTTGCATTACAGACTGGATAAAACAGAACAAGAGCGATACGATTTTGGTTTGTCGTTTACACCTAAATCTAAAATAAAAGGAAAAGAGACATACTTAAAAGGAATTACAAATGGTGAAAACATTTGGTCAGCAGATGACAATGTTTTTTCAGACACAATGATATTTTACAACGATAAGACTGTACAGATTGAGAAACCAATGTCTTTTACAGTCGGACTCGGTAAAACATCTCTTAATGAATATTCAGCATCAATTGACTATACCTTTGCAAATTGGTTGTCGACAAATTTTGAAAACACAAAGAACTCACATCGCTTGGCTTTAGGATATTCATTTATACCACAATGGAATTCAGCTGTTAGCTATGCAAAACGATCAACTTATCGTTTTGGAGCATTTTTAGAAAGTACCAACATTTCGATATCTGATACCGAAATCTTAAACTTTGGAATAGCTGCTGGTGTTGGGTTACCAATAAGGCGAGGTCTTTACAATGTTGACATTGACCTGCAGTTAGGACAAATGGGAACAAATAAAAACGATCAGATAAAAGATCATTATATAAGACTTAATTTAAAACTAAGATTCAGTGAAATGTGGTTTTATAAACCTAAATATGATTAATAATTAAACAGTGTTAAACCTAAAATGTAAAAATCATGATTTATAAAAGAATTTTAGCTGTACTAACAATCTCTTTAACGTTATTTAATGTCACCGTATTTGCACAAAAAGGAGTTGAAGACGGTTCTAAGTATGGCAAAGGAGAAGACAGTATTCGAGCATTGCAAAACTTATCAATGTATCAACAGTACATTAAACAAAGGGCTTATAAAGAAGCCGTTATTCCCTGGCGAGTAATTTTTATCGAAGCCCCTCGATGTAGTTACAATATGTATTTACACGGTGTAACTATTTATAAGACACTTTTTAACGAAACACAAGATCCGGAGCTTAGAAAGGCTTATGTTGATACCATTATGTTGATTTATGATCAACGAAGTCAATATTTTGGAAAACGAGGAGAGGTGCTTGCAAGAAAAGCGTTAGATATGCGCGAACTTGACGAAACTAGATCAGAAGAGGCATACAACTTTATTGTCGAGGCTATAAAGCTCGATGGAAATGACGTTCCAGATTTTGCTATAAACACCTTTATGCAGATTTCATTATCAAGATATCTGAAAGAAGAAATCGACAGAGACCAGATGATTAATAACTTTGCTACTTCTGTCGACATAATGGAACATAAGATTAAGCACTCAAAAGATGAAAAAGAACGGGAGACTAACCAGCAAATTCTAAACAACGCTAATTTGATTTTTTCTAACAGTGGTGCCGCTGATTGTGAAACATTGACCCCTGTGTTAGAAAGGAAGTATACAAGCAATCCTGATGACATTGGTAATCTTAATACCATCGTAAATCTTCTTAGAACAGTAGGATGTGAAGACACTGAACTCTTTGCAAAAGCAGCCGAAAAATTATACGAGCTCGAACCATCAGCTTCATCAGCATATAATTTAGGAAAGTTCTTTTTGGCAAAAAAAGAGTTTAATAAAACCATATCGTATTATGAACAGGCAATTAATTTAGAAGAAAGCGATGTAACAAAAGCTCAATATTATTCAGAATTAGCTTTAATTTATTTTGTAGCTGAAAAAAGTCCGTCAGAAACTAGAAACATAGCCAATAAAGCACTTCAGATAAATCCAAACGATGGTAAAACAATTATGTTAATCGGCAGATTATATGTACAATATAATAGAAGTATCAGTGAAGTAGAATTTGAACAAAATACAGCTTATTGGGCAGCGGTTGATAAATTTATACAGGCAAAAAGAGTTGACCCAACCGTTACGGAAGAAGCAGATAAATTAATATACACATACTCAGCATATTTCCCAACTTTAGAAAATGCTTTTTTCCACGATTTATCCGAAGGTCAAGAATATGTAGTTCCAGGTTGGATAAACGAGAGAACACGCGTACGACTTAGAAAGTGATAAATAGATTATTATATCGAAACAAATCAAGTAGGATGGCTACTATCTTAGTGGCTATCCTATTTCTGTTTAATGCCTGTGCTGAAGGAATCCACGATAACAGAACTATTCCCGACATTGTGAATTACCCCGGATTGTCGGCAAATAAAGTAGAGTTGTTGCATAGTCAATACGGCAAAGTAAAACTAAAAGTTATAACTCAAACGGTAAACGTATTTAGCTATCAGGAAGAACCCAAAACCGAATTCCCTGATGGTATAGTTGTTGAGTTCTTTGATGACAGTATGAATGTGACATCATATTTATCTGCAAATAGAGCTGTATATTATGAGAATGATAATAGGTGGGAAGCAATGGGTGATGTAGAGGCAAAGAACATTGAAGGAACATTGTTTAACACAGAATACATTGAGTGGGATGAAAAAAACGAAGTGATAAAGAGTGATAGATTTATAAAAGTTACCGAAAAAGACGCTATTATTATTGGACGGGGCTTTAGAGCCAAGCAAGATTTTACTGACTGGGAAATTTTCAATATTTCAGGAGATTTTAGTATCAATAAAAGTGAGTTTAATTCAGATGATGATGTTGAAACAGACACATTAATGGAAATTTATCCCGACATAAAATAAACTAAATTAGTTGACGACAAGTTTTAATAGAAAGTTTATTCTATTACCTTTGTAACAACCGATAAAAAAAGATGAATATCACATACGTTATAATTGTATTGATAACAATAACATTCTCTGCCTTCTTCTCGGGAATGGAGATAGCTTATTTATCATCAAGTAAGCTTAAAATAGAGATTGAGCGAAAAAAGAACAGATATCTATCGGCAATAATGGGTGTTTTTGTTAAAAATCCAGCGCAATATATTTCAACAATGCTTATTGGAAATAATATTGCCCTTGTCGTATATGGAATTTTTATAGCTTTAATATTAGAACCATATATTGCAATGTTTGTTTCCGGAGATTGGTTGATAATGTTTACTCAAACAATTATATCCACCATTATTATATTAATAACAGGTGAATTTACACCCAAAATTTTATTTCGAATAAATCCAAATAGGGTTTTGAGATTTTTTGCAGTTCCCGGAATGTTTTTTTACATTATATTTTATCCTATTGCAAAAATTACTACATACATCTCTAATTTCTTTTTAAGAATAATAACAAGGGGAGAATCAACAACTACAGAAACAACGCTGGCTTTTGATAGATATGATTTAAGCGATTTGCTCACGCAACATCAATCAATAACAAACAATCCAACCACATCAAAGCAAAATGTTAAAATGTTTCGTAACGTTCTTGATTTTCACGACATTACCACGCGTGAGTGCATAGTTCCTCGTAATGAAATTGTTGCTATTGATATTTCTGATTCAATATCTAACCTTACTAGCAAATTTGCAGAAACAGGATATTCAAGAATTCTTGTGTATGAGAACAATATTGACAACATCATAGGATACGTTCACACAATCGATATGTTCTCAATGCCAGAAAGCATAAAAAGTATTGTGCACCCTGTATTAATTGTTCCCGAGACAATGCCAGCCAATAAATTGTTGAAAAAATTAATTAAGCAAAGAAAAAGTATAGCACTGGTAGTCGATGAGTTTGGAGGAACCGATGGAGTAGTTACCCTTGAAGATGTTCTTGAAGAGATAATTGGAGAAATTGAAGATGAACATGATACAAATCAGTATGAAGATAAAAAAATTGATGATAATAAATATCTCCTATCCGGAAGATTAGAAATTGATATGTTAAATGAGAAATACAGGTTAGGTTTCGAAGAAAGCGATCAATACGAAACACTTGCAGGATATATTTTGTATCATCATAGAAATATACCTAAACAAAATCAAATAATTACTATACAAAACTATAAATTCAAGATTGTGCGGGCTTCAGGCACACAAATTATTACCGTCGAATTAACAGTTTTGTAAAAAGAAGTTACAAAAATCTCTCTCTTTTGCACAAATCAATCATTTTTATTACTTTCGTGCCCTCAAATAATATGTATAACTTTATTAATTTAACAATATGCCAGCATTAGAAAAAATACGTAGTCGTTCGGGATTACTGATTGCCGTGGTGGGAGTAGCTTTACTCGCTTTTATTCTTGGAGACTTCTTCTCAAGCAGAAACGCGTACAGAGGACAGCCCGATATAGCCGAAGTTAATGGCGAAAAAATTTATTACGTAGAATATCAACAGCGAATTGATGAAGCCGTTGAAAACATGAAACAACATTTGGGACAAACCTCATTGGACGACAGGACCTACGCCCAGATTCAAGATCAAGTTTGGGACCAACTTGTTAGCAAGTTGATTATGAATAACGAATTAGAGAAACTTGGTTTGACAGTTTCAAGTGAAGAGCTGTTAGATATGGTTAAGGGTAATAATGTACATCCTGAAGTTCAGAGCGTTCCCATATTTCAAGACCCGGAGACAGGAATCTTTGATCCTTCACGTGTAGTCCTGTTTCTTCAAAACTTAGATGCAGACAATACGGGACGTTCACGTCAAGCATGGATGTCATTTGAAGAATATTTGCTACAACAACGCGAAAACGACAAATATTTTTCAGCAATCAATAAGGGAATATATGTAACTGATTTACAAGCAAAAAACGCATCTGTTGAAAAATCAGCTAAAGTAGATTTGAAAGCGGTTTTTGTACCATATACCTCTATTAACGACTCACTTGTAACTGTTACAGATAAGGAGTTGAAAGATTACTATAAAGACCATAAAGAACAATATAAGCAGGATTTGTCGATAGATCTTGAGTATGTACTTTTCCCTGTTGAAGCAACTGACACCGATATTGAAGCAATAGTTGAAGAGCTGCAAGATATTCAAGAAGAGTTTGCAATGGTACAAGACAATCAAAGCTACGTTAATGCTAACTCTGATGGTTCATACGACGGCAAATTCTATCGTAAAAACGAATACAGTAATACTTTTGTTGACTCTGTTATGTTTAGCCTACAAGTCGGAGAAATGTATGGTCCATACATAGAAGACAATAAGTATAAATTAACAAAGCTTGCAGCAAAAGAGATGCAGCCCGACTCTATACAAACGGCAGCAGTAATTCTTATCCCCAAAAGACAAGAAGATGTTGAGGTAATGAGAAATCAGGCTGATAGTATAGTTGATCTAATTAATAAAGGTGCAAAAATTTCAGATTTTGCCAGCTTTAGTGAAAGTCAAGAAAGCGTTAAACCCGAGTGGGTTAATGTTGAAAATATGCCATATGGACAATCTCTATTATCCGTTAAAACAGGAAATGCAGTTGTTGAATTATCGCCTGAGGGATTTTATGTTATTCAAGTTGTTGCACGCGGAAAAGAGGAGTTGAAAATTCAATTAGCAACTCTTGAGCGTACAATCAGTGCTAGTGATAATACAAGAACTTCAATATATCAAAAAGCAAACAGCTTCGCTTCTACGATTCGTACCGCAGATGATTTTAATACAAAAGTTGAGGAGCATGGGCTTGTAAAAAGAGTTGCAGGCATGTTGAATGAAAATTCACGTGAAATCAGAGGTCTGGATAATGCAAGAACTTTAATACGTGAAGCATTCTTCGCAACCGAAGGAACTCTTGTAACACATCGAAATAATAATTCTCCGATATTTGAATTGGGAGATAATTATGTTATAGCTTTCTTGAAAAAACGAAATGAGAAGGGTTATACACCCATTGATGATTTAAGACCGACCATAGAAAATAATGTAAAAAAACAAAAGAAAGCTAAAACAATAATTGCAAATTTTGAAAGCGCATTGAAAGAAGCAAATAATAGTGTAGAACAGCTTGCTGAAAAAATGGAGGCAGAAATCAAAGAGGTAAACTCTCTCACATTTTCAGCATTCAATGTACCTGGTGGAGTTGGAATTGAACCAAAAATAAATGGTATAGCATTTACAATGGATAAAGAACAACTGTCGGAACCTATTGAAGGGAATAACGGAGTTTATGTCATCTCTGTTGTTGAAAAACATGAGCTTGCAACTGATGAAATGAGTTACGATGTAGAGAAACATAATATACGAATGACGTTGCAATCAAGGGCAAGTTCCGAAATTTCAAGAATATTGAAAGACGTATCAAAAATTGAAGATCACAGATTGCTGTTTCAATAGATTGAGTTAAAAATTTATAAAGTAGAGACGTCACATTGTGGCGTCTCTTTTTCTTAATTTTTATTAAGGGAAGGGGATTGAGAGAAGACGGAGCATGCTCCTCTACTTTTACCTTTCAACTTTTACCTCAATTGCACATTGTTCATTGCTAATTGCTAATTGCTTTCAATTAGTGATCCACAAAGTGTTTAATGTTTGATTATAATAAGTCTGGTACTCTGTTAGATAAAAATAAGCAGGACCCTTATTTACCGAGCCATCAATTAAACTAAACCGTGACCCGCACTCTTGACACTCTAACAATATAGCACTGTTGGGACTATCTGTTAACCGAACCCACTCGTTGTGGGTTTTTGACGTACACATGCGATCATAAGCTTTGAACTCGTTTTGAGAAAGACGATATACTACAATACCAAGTCCACTTCCTCCCCCTGTGATAAAAACATGTGTACCTATAATAAACGAGTTAAATTCGGCTTTATTCAAATCAAGCTGGATGTCCACAGGTCCATATGGAACGGGAGTTTTTTCATTTTTACAACTTACAAAAACAAAAAGTGACAAAAAAATAAAATATCTTATTATCTTTGACGGCAACATTGTAATACACGATTTGATAAACTATACGTACAAAAGTATGTAGAATGTTTCGTTTTTCAAAAATATAAAGTAACAATAAATTGTATTGCAAAATTAAGCCATTGTTATGTGTAGTTTTTTTGCATTTGTTTGTCAATGGGTTTGGACAGCAACAATATTCAATTGATAAGCGTTCTTTGAAAAGGAGTGGCAGACTATCAGCAAAAGAATATTTGTACTACAGAAAAATAGCAAAAGTAGAAAAAAAGCAGGCTTCCAAAATGAAGATAATGGATAAAAAAACGGATAAGCTTGCAAAAAAATATGCCAAAACAAAACAGACAAAAAAAGTACAAAAGAGAATGAAAGAATCACGGAAAATGGCTGATAAGTTTAACAAGGGGAAGCCACAAGTCAGTGATTATCTAATGTTTAAATATAAAATGAAGAGACTATATGGACGAGATTTTTGAAATATTAGTTTATGTGGTTCTTATTGTGATTGTAATAGCTGTTAATGTTGGAAAAGCAGTTAAAAGAAAATCTGTAATTGCGGAGAGTGTTCCCCCTACTGATGCAGATGGCGGACCTATATTTACTGATGTTTTAAGTGAAGAAGCAAATGATTTTTCCGTAGAAAAAAATAATATAACCGAAATAGAGGATCAAAAGTCTCAATCAGACTACAATTTATCATCAATTTTAATTCATAGAGAAACACGTAGGAAAGAACAGATTTTAAAAAATACGAAAAATGAAAACAGTCAAGAAAAAGAACGTGTTAGACCTAATATGTTTAAAAAAGCGATAATATATTCGGCAATAATTAAGAGACCATATGATTGAAATATTAACAAAATATTAACTTTTTATGCAATTTTATTGCGAAAGTAAAAAGAGAATATCTATATTTACCGATTTAAAAAAAGGAATATTTATTCAAAAATAGGCGATTATGTTTAGAAAATTACTCTTTGTTGTGAGTTCTGTTCTACTAGTTGGAACAGTTTGCGCACAATCGTCTGGGACGGTTAGAGCGCGTGTTTTCGATGCAGATACCAAAGAGCCTGTTCCATTTGCCAACGTCGTTGTTGAGCAGGATGGAACTCAGATCACTGGTGGAACATCGGATTTTGACGGAATTTGTCTGATAAAGCCTGTGCCGGCTGGACGTTTTACGTTAAGGGCATCGTCTGTAGGCTATTCAACTGCACAGATTAATGCTGTGTTAGTTGTTGCAGACCAAATTCGGTTTATTGATATTGAATTAGTACCGTCATCACACAGACTTGATGAAGTTATTGTTGTCGATTACAAAGTCCCTTTGATATCGAAAGACAACACCCAATCGGGAGGTACTGTAACATCAGAAGACATTGGCAAGATGCAAGGCCGTTCGGCAGATGCAGTTGCCGCAACTGTTGGCGGCGTTTACGCTGAAGACGGTGAGGTAGTATCAGTACGTGGTGCTCGTACAGAAGCAACAGTTTACTACGTTGACGGCGTTAAAGTTCGTGGATCCAGCAGTTTGCCCAAAAGTGCAATTGAGCAGGTTTCAGTTGTTACCGGAGGTCTATCTGCTAAATATGGGGATGCTACCGGTGGTGTAATTTCCATTGTCACAAGAGGCCCAAGCAGACACTTCTACGGAAGTTTTGAAGGACACACCTCAACCTTTTTAACCAAATATGGGGATCACATGGCGGCAATCAACCTTAGTGGTCCGCTTATCAACAAAAAGAGTGTAGATCCAAACAATCCAGAACGAATAATTAAAGAACCTATAGTTGGTTTTCTTTTAGCGGGAGAGGTTGGTGCAATAGCAGACCCAAGACCTTTTGCTGTTCGTCAATATGTAATGAAAGATGAGTTTCTTGATTCAATAAAACGATATCCGTTTGTTGGGGTGGGAGGTTCAACACAATTAAGGGCTAGTTATTTTGGAGCCGAAGCATACGAACAGATCAAAAGACGCCGTAATGTTAATAGCTTTAAGGCAATGGCAACAGCTAAACTAGACTACAAGCCATTTGAAAGCGGTCAGTTTACTGTTGGTGGAACATTTGACTACAATAGATATAAAGGTGACGTTTATGAATTCTCTTTTGCAAACTCTGATAATAATCCATTAGAAAAATCAATGACTCTTAGAGGTTATGTAAGATTTAACCAACGTTTTCGCACCCAACAGACTGAGGGAGAAGAGAGTTTAATCAGCAATATCAACTATTCGTTACAGCTTGACGTAACACAATACAAAAACGAGATTGGACATGCTGAATATATGGATGACCTGTTTAAATATGGTTATTACGGACGTATGATGTTCCGTGATATACCAACATTCGAATATGGTTACGACCCTATAGCAAATAGAATAGGATATCTTCAAGATGCTTTCCTTTATACTCTCGACACAATTTACGCAACTGATATAAATCCTCTGTTAGCCGTTTACAACCAAAGATATTATGAAAACTATAACCCCGCAAATAATATAACATTTATGCCTACCGAGGTTGACCTGTTAGTGGGAGGAGGATATCTTAATGGTTCCGTACCAAGCTCGTTAACCTTCGCTACATTTGGAGGGTCAATGGGTATTTCCATGCCGGGAACAGTTTACAATAGATATAGAAAAATTGATAATTTTCAAATTCGTGCAACAGGATCTCTATCATTGGATATCAAAGGACACGAGATTTCTGCAGGTTTTGAATATGAAAAGAGAACGGACAGAGGTTATACCACTGCACCAATTCGTTTGTGGTTCTTAGCGCGTTCGCTGACCAATAAGCATATTTCGCAATTGGATTTCAATAATCCAATGCCACAATTTTTAACAGTTAATGGCGTACAGGTAACCGACCCGTATGGAAATCCGATTTTTACAGACACCATATTGTATCCCAGATTAAGATCTGGAGAAACACAATCTATGTTTGACCTTAGATTTAGGTTGTCACAGGGATTAGATCCTAGAGGAACTACCTGGTTAAATATTGACGGGTACGATCCCTCGGATTTAAGTATAGAGTTTTTTAGCCCTGATGAACTTTTTGGTGGAGGAAGTTCATTAGTCTCATACTACGGATTTGATTATACCGGTAACAAAACAAGAGGAAAATTAAACTTTAATGACTTTTTTACCAAAACCTTTACTGATGAATTGGGCAACAGACACTATTCCAGAGAGATAGCGCCTTACGAGCCCATTTATATGGCAGGTTATATTCAGGATAAATTTGCTTTCAATGACTTGGTGTTCAACATAGGTTTAAGAGTCGACTATTTTGATGCGAATCAAAAAGTTTTGAAAGACCCATATCTCTTTTTCGAATCGCACACTGTAGGAGAAACTTTCTCGCAATCTAAGTATCCCTGGATGTATGACGATAATGGTAATTTGAAAATTCCATCGCATATTCCTACAGGTTCAACAATTTATGTTAACAGCTCTACTGATCCCACCGATATAACAGGGTTCCGTGATGGAAGATCATGGTATAATTCTGAGGGTACTCCTGTTCTAAGTAGCGCAGCAATTGGAGAGATACATCCTTTCTTGGTTGATGGAGCTCAGGTCGGTTCGCAAAGCTTTTTAAACTCGTTTACTGACTATAAGCCAGAAATAACACCAATGCCTCGTATTGCATTTAGTTTCCCAATATCTGATGAGGCTCTTTTCTATGCTCACTACGACGTGCTTACAAAACGCCCATCTGTGGGACAAATTAGTTATTTGAACTATCTGTTTATTATGGATCAGGAGAAAAGTGTTATCGCAAATCCAGACACAAGACCTGAAAAAACCATAGCGTATGAGTTAGGTTTCCAACAAAAGGTATCAGAAACATCCTCAATTAAGCTATCAGCTTTCTATCGCGAGATGCGCGATATGATTCAGCTTATGAGCTACGCAGGTGCCTATCCGGTTAACTATCTAACTTACGGAAACCTTGACTTTGGTACTGTAAAAGGTTTTACTGCAGCGTACGATTTACGCCGGACAGGTAACGTCTCTTTAAGAGCATCATATACATTACAGTTCGCTAAAGGTACAGGTTCAGATGCTACTACTGCGTATAACCTAATTATAAAAGGTTTCCCAAATTTAAGGACTATATATCCGCTGGATTTTGACTCAAGACATCAAATTAGTGCTGTAATTGACTATAGATTCTCGGATGGTCAAGATTATAATGGTCCTAAAGTCTGGGGTAGGGATATATTTGCTAATGCAGGAGTAAACATAACATTTATGGCTGGTAGTGGAACTCCGTACTCAATGCGCGAGATGGGTACAAATTATTTAATAGGTAAATTGAACGGAAACAATCTACCCTGGACATCTACCATAAACTTGCGTGTTGATAAAGATTTTGATATAAAGATAGGTACAGATAGTGAAGGGAAAGATAAAAAAGGTATCTTGAATGTCTATTTAGACGTATCAAACCTTTTAAATACACTTAACATAGCCTCTGTATATTCAACAACAGGTAACCCTGATGATAATGGATATCTGACTTTTGGTCAAAACCAGACAGCTATAAGTCAAATGCCATCAGAAAGGGCATATAGGGAAGTATATTCAATATTGATTAACAGCCCGTATAATTATAGATTACCTCGAACCGCGAGAATTGGGGTATTATTTTCATTCTAATAGCGTAATAAAGTAAAACTATATAGCAATGATAGACTTAAGAAGAATTATAATATTTTTGACATGTACAGTTTTCGCCACAGCTGTACATGCAGCATTGCCGACGAGTCACACCAGTTCAGGAGCTCCCAAGGGGGTGAAGAATGTAACTTCGGGTTGTACTCGCGGAGGAACAAAGCTCTTCGTTGATTTGAACAACGTTAAAGCCGTTATTAAAACACACGGCGGTATGTGGCAGGATGGTAATGCAAGCTACGAGGTGCCAAAAGGTAGTGGTAAGCATTCTGTTTTTGCAGGTGGAATTTGGGTTGCCGGAGTTGACGTTAATGGTCAATTGCGTGTTGCAGCCAGAATTTTCGACTACGATGGTCAAGATGACTATTGGCCCGGTCCACTAATCTCCAAAGGAGATAATATGTCAAACGTTACGGTTGATGTATGTATCCAATATGATAAAATTTGGAAAGTTGACCGTGATATGGTTTCTCAATTTATCTCCTGGTACAATTTGCCAGCAGAAGAAAGAGAAAAGGAGTTCCCGGGATATTCACCCCCATTGGTGTTACAGGAATGGCCGGGTAATGGTCCTGACTTTGGAACAGAAGGTGAAGAGTATGACCGTTATTTAGCACCATACGCCGATGTTGACGGTAATGGTCGCTACAATATTGACGGTGGAGACTATCCAAACTACGAGTTCCAGGCAACGAGCAGATGTAAATTTGTCCCTGAACGTAGAGCCGATAGTTTAAACAACTCTTCGGTTACTCTCTATGGAGATCAGACTTTATGGTGGGTATATAA
The DNA here is from genome assembly GCA_012519055.1 of Bacteroidales bacterium. Lineage (NCBI taxonomy): Bacteria > Pseudomonadati > Bacteroidota > Bacteroidia > Bacteroidales > Bacteroidales bacterium. Next base: position 22,028 of record JAAYQU010000010.1, read on the forward strand.
CGATAAAGGTAATATACATACCCAGTCGAAAGGGGCTGCAATTGGAATGGAGATCAGAGCACAGGCATTTGCGTTTTCATCAAATGATGAGCTTAACAATATGACATTCTACAACTATCAGTTAATTAACCGTTCAACATACTCATTGAATAACGCTTTCTTTGGTGTATGGGTGGATGCTGACTTAGGTGATCCAACAGATGACTTAGTTGGTTGTGACATTAACAGAGGATTGAGTTTTGCATATAATGGCGGTCCTGATGGTAACGGAAGTGGTAATACCTATGGAAAGAACCCTCCGGCAGTTGGATTTGACTTTTTTGAAGGACCATACCAGGATCCAAACGATATGGATGACGTTTCAAACTGGCCCGGTCTTGGAGAAGTAGAACCGGATTGTCAAAATGGTTATATTGACTCTCTTGACGTTGACGGAGAAATAGTCGGTCGTATAAAAGTTAGTAATTTCGATATTTTCAATGGTAATATTAACGGATTGAACTTTGGAGACCGTATTGTTGATAACGAGCGTTGGGGAATGAGACGTTTTGTTTATTTCATCAACGGAGGTCCTGATGGAATGGATGACCCCGATGAGGCTATGGACTATTACAACTATTTGAGAGGAATCTGGAAAGATGGTGAGACAATGACATATGGAGGAAATGGTAAAGGAGGAACATTGCCAGCTAACTTTTTATTCCCTTGGAAATCTGATAAATGTAACTGGGGAACCGGTGGTATCGATCCTAATGATGATGAAGGTTGGAGACAAGAAGCTCCTTCAGATGGTAGATTGTTGCAATCGGCAGGACCATTTGTCCTTAGACCCGGTGCTACTAACTATATTACAATAGGTGTGCCATGGGCTCGTACTTCATCAGAAGACCCATTGCATTCAGTTGAGTTGTTGAAATTGGCTGATGATAAATGTCAAAAACTGTTTGAGAACTGTTTTAGAATGATTGAAGGTCCTCATGCTCCTGAATTAACAGCAGTCGAGTTAGATAGGAAATTTATCATGCACTTGGATAATCCTCCAGCTTCAAACAACTATTTGGAGAAATATAAAGAGACAGACCCATTTATTACGCATAACTTTTCTGACAGGGATTATGTATTTGAGGGATATCAGGTGTTCCAGCTAAAACACAAAGATATTACGGTAAATCAAATTTATGATGAGAATGTATCTAAACTTGTTTATCAATGTGATATCGAAAACAATGCCTCTATGTTGGTAAATTACACATGGGATCCCCATGCAAATGCTAACTCTTTTCAGGTTATGGTTAATGGCGCCAATAGCGGTATTAAGCACACTTTTGAGGTTACCCGCGACGAATTTACAAAAGAGCAGTTGGTAAACTATAAGAAGTATTATTATATCGCCATTTCGTATGCTTATAATAACTACAAAACATACAATCAAAACCTGCCAGAGACATTTGATGGTCAGAAGACTCCTTATCTGGCAAGTCGTAAGAGTACTGTTGGTGAAATCAAAAAATATGAGTTCGTGCCAAGGCCTGGAGACATTGGTATGGCTGGAATGTTGAATTCTGATTATGGTGATATACCTCCTATGAGCTATTTGTCAGGACGAGGTAACTCAATGAATCGTCTGCAACTATCTGATGAAACAATAGATGAGATTATGAATAGTGCAAATAGTCCAACACCGTGGAAAGCTGAAGTTAGAAAATATGCTAAAAACGGAGGTCCTGCACGTGTAATAGTTATTGATCCTTTGAACGTTAAACCCGGAAATTTCGACTTGTTCTTAGAACCAGATTCAGTTAACACGGGCGGTGTTCCTTTTGTAGATTATATTCTTGTGGCAGGAGTAGCTCAAAACACAGATAACAACGGGCTAATTTTGGGAACTAAGTGGACTTTAGTTCACAATGGTGTTGACACACTACATGGTCCGGTTTGGATGCGACATGGGTACGAATATATATTACCTGAGTATGGTATTGCTATAGACTTATACCAAAGTCAGTATCCTGTTACTGTTGTTAGCTCAATGAGAAATTTGAAACGAATTAAGAACGGTTTCTTGGGAGCTTCAATAACTTATAATAACCCGGCAATGCCATGGTATAATGGTCTTGCAGATGCAGAAGGTCCGGTATATTATAACTGGATTCGTTCTGGAACATTCGATGCAAAACCGTTTGAAGACGTACCTGGTGATGCTGAACAAGATTACGAAAAAGTACTAGGAGGAACCTGGGCGCCATATAAATTTGTATCATCAAGTGAATATGGTCCGGGAAACCCTGACAAAAAACCACAAACAATCAATTACAACCAGTACAGACTTCCGAGTATTGAGTTTGTAATCACTAAAGATACTTCAAAATGGACACGCTGTATCGTGATTGAAACATGTGAGAATACATACGATAATAATGGCATTGTTGTATATCCAAACCCTATTTCTGAGGGAGGAGCTACCAAGTTCATGCTTCGTCATGCACCATCGTTAAATAAACTTGGCGTCGCAGCTGATTCTATGACAATGGACCCATCCGACAATCCTTCTGATCCTAACTTTATATCAGCTTACGGTATGAGTTGGTTCCCCGGATACGCTATTGACGTTGAAACAGGAGAGAGATTAAATATAGCATTTGGAGAAGATTCATATTTAGTTGGACAAAAGGGTCGAGATATGATATGGAACCCCACAAACAGTTTCAGTTCAATTGATGGAATCCCACAATTTGGAGGAAAACACTTTATTTATGTCTTTGGTACAGGATACGCCAATATTATAGACGGATCTTTGAAAATAAGGAATTTCCCACGATATGACGAGGGTCGTTTGTTGTTTAGTTTGTTCCATAAAAGATCGAACGAAGCAACAATCAATAATGCTAAAAACCGTATTGCACAGGCTATGCTTAATGTTTCCTGGGTAAATATACCCATGATATCAAGACGATATCAGTGGGAATCATATTCTCAAATGCCTGATAATGACGTTAGGATAAGCATAGGTATAGGTAATCCTTATCATAGAAATATAGGTGTTTATCAGGATCCTATACATGATGCAATTAATAAAGGTTACCCGTACTTCTCTTTTTCTTTAGATGAATTGGCTCCTAAGAAATTTACAGAAAAACAGGCTGATGAAAGCTTAGAAAGAATAGGAGTTGTACCTAATCCTTATTTCGCTCATAATGCATATGAAGTTACACAATTAGACAACATTGTTAAAATAATTAATTTACCACCGACCTGTTCAATCAAAATATTCAACTTGTCAGGAACTTTAATTAGAAGCTTCGAGAAATCAAGTGAGCAAACATGGATTGATTGGAATTTAACAAATACATCAGATGTGCCAATTTCTGGAGGTGCATATATTATACATGTGTCAGTGCCAAACGTAGGCGAAAAAATTATCAAATGGTTTGGAGTGCTTCGTCCTGCTGACCTATCGAATTTTTAGAAGTTAATTGAAAAAAATGAGACAATTATGAGAAGGTTAATATTTATAGCAAGTTTGTTCGTTTCACTTCTATTGGCAGGTAATTTACATGCCGGGAATGAACAGAGAGCTGGTGAAGCTGGGGCAGTGCAGCTCCTGATAAACCCATGGGCAGGATCAGCCGGCTGGAACAATTCTAACATGTCTTCTATAACAGGTTTAGAAGCCTTGTATCTAAATGTTGCGGGGACAGCTTTTGTTAATAAGTTCGACTTAGGTTTTACTCATACTAATTACTTAAGTGGAGCAGATATTAACATTAATAACTTTGGTTTTACCTCAAAAGTCGGGGAAGCCGGAGCGCTGACAGCTGCAGTTAGTTTAATGTCTTTCGGTGACATTAAGCGTACCACAGTTGAACACCCTGATGGAACAGGTAATACTTTCAGTCCTAAGTTTAGTGTTATTTCAGCTGCATACTCACGTCAGTTTTCTAACGCAATTTACGGTGGAGCCGTAATAAAGCTTATAAACGAATCCATCGATAATGTAAAAGCTACAGGAGTAGCAATTGACGCAGGTATCCAATACATAACAGGAGAAAGAGATAACTTCCGTTTTGGAGTTTCTATGCAGAATGTTGGACCTACAATGAAATATTCAGGTAATGGCTTGTCACTTAGAGGATACACCCTCGATGAATTAAACATGACGTTTGATTATCAATCAGCGGAATTAGAGTTGCCATCACTAATACGTATCGGGTTATCAAATGATTTTCTATTAATGGAGGGTCATAACCTTACTGTGGCAGGAACATTTACAAGTAACTCTTTTACGCGCGACCAGTATTCTGTCGGAGTAGAGTATAATATATTTGATTATGTGCTTGTTAGAGGAGGATACTGTTACGAGAAAGATGGATTTGATAGTGCAAAAAGGCAGACTGTGTTTACAGGTTTAAGCGCAGGTGCTACTGTTCAAATCCCTCTTAATAAAGAAAGAGAAACAAATCTGAAAATAGATTATTCATATCGTGATACTAATCCGTTTGGTGGAGTCCACTCAGTCGGTGTACGTGTGACGTTATAAAAAATAATTGTATATTTGTAGTGAAAGGGATCCCGTATTGTGCGGGATTCTTTTCTTTTTATTCCATTATAATTTAAAAATTCGCTATATGTCAAAAGTAAACTACATGACTGAGGAAGGTCTTAAAAAGTTAAAGACTGAATTGGAAGAATTAATCAATGTAGAGCGAAATAGAATCTCAAAACAGATAGCCGAAGCACGTGACAAGGGCGATCTATCTGAAAATGCTGAATATGATGCAGCAAAGGAAGCTCAAGGTTTATTGGAATTAAAAATTTCTCAGATTGAAGAGAAGATTCGTAATGCAAAAGTTATAAAGTCTGATCAGATAGATATTTCTAAAGTACAGATACTTACTAAAGTTAAACTCAAAAATCTTAAAACAAACTCAGTCATGGAATACTCTATAGTTCCTGATGGAGAGGCTGATTTAAAGCAAAATAAAATCAGTATTTCTACACCTATTGCAAAAGGACTAATAGGCAAAGTTGTTGGAGATATTGCTGAAATTACTGTGCCGGCTGGGAAAATACAATTCGAGATACTAAATATCAGTTTATTAGACTAACTAAACCTAAAAAAATGGCTTCGATATTCACAAAAATTATCAATCGAGAAATACCTGCTTATATAATTGCAGAAAACTCAAAATTTATAGCTTTCCTCGATGCATTCCCGATTAAAGAAGGACATACTTTAATTGTACCAAAACGAGAAATCGACGATTATTTTGATCTAACTGATTCAGAAATTTCAGAAATGGCAATTTTTGCTAAACATGTTGCAAAGGCAATTGAGAAATCATTTACTTGCAAAAAAGTTTCAGTAGGAGTGTTCGGGCTAGAAGTACCACACGCTCATATGCACCTTATTCCTATCAACAGTATGGATGATTGCGATTTCAAAAACCCAAAACTTAAGATTTCTCCCGACAGAATGAAGGAGATACAAGAGTTGATTGCAAAAAACTTATAAATAGTTATTTTTTAACTTTTTAATGTTTTTGAATCCAATTACAATTACTAAATTGCCGTTAGTTATATATTTCTCATAAAAAAGCGATAAAATTATGCGATTATTGTCGGTTAAAATATTTATTTTCGGCGTACTACTGCCTTTTTGCAGTTATGGACAAAATATTAATCCCGATTATTATAAATTCGGAGCTAAAGCTTCTGTTATCCCACAAGAATTATGTGGCTTTAATAGCCTGAATAAAACATATGTGTTTGGGATTTCTGATCCTGGTTTAGATAGCACGTCAGCAATATGTCAAGCAACAAAAAGAGCCATTGCTTTAGCTGCTCTTATGCAAAACGTAGAAGTTAAAAATTATACAACAGGATACTCCTCAGAAGTATATCGAGGAAACACCAGTACATATCAATCTATGGTCGAGCTGCATGTAAACAGCAGTAAAATTCCAAATATAGTTGTTACTGACACGCAGTTTACCGTCTACAATGAAGCAATTATTTATGCTAAAATCAATTCCTCGACAGACACTGTCTTGTATGATTTCTTATTCAACAAATTTAATATCGAATACCAATGGGGTGGTTATAGCGAATATAGCGAACAGATTGAGATAACCATTGACGACCATAAAAGTCCATCAGAAACACTTGTGTATACAAGATATGCCTCTGTAGAGGAGGTTTATACTTCTTCTAACGAGGAAATTTATTCATTCCCTATTACTCGCTATCAGTATATACAGCTGGGAGATTCAATTGCACAGATATATCGATTTGGGTTATGGATAAATATAATGCGCGAACTGAATGTTAAACTAGGTGAGTATAGTAAGATATACAGTGAACAGATACGCAAAATGAGTGAGCTGCACAAAACCTCCGATAATATAGATGAAGGAGTTTCAAAAAATGTTCTTTCGTTTGATATTAAGGACCTATATTTTAGAGGGAACCAAGTAGAATTAGAGTTAAACATTAATGCAATTAACGATTGAGTGGAAAGTGTAGAGACGGAGCATGCTCCGTCTCTACGTTAAAATCTAACCCACGTTATACCCAATTTTGTAAATATTCATTGCCCTTTGTTAATTGAATTCCCCGAGTTCATTATTTTATTTTGAGTTGCGATTGATTCTTTATGGATTAATTGTAGTATTCGCATCATAAAGTCAGGGTCAATACCAAGGTCTGCGGCATAAATTATTCTCGATTCGATGATATTTCGCCATCTTTTAATCTGAAATGGTGCCAAGTTTTGTTGTTTTTTATACTCTCCCATTTTTTTAGAAATATCAAGCCTTTTTTTCAATAGCTCTATAAGTTGCTGGTCTATTGAATCAACTTGTAGTCTCATTCTTTCTAATTGGTCAATATTTACATGTCCCGATTGGGTGCGTATTTTAAGCTTATCAATTATTGAAGCAAAATCAGTCGGAGTAATTTGCTGAGTTGCGTCCGTTTTAGCTATCTTAGGATTAGGATGAACTTCTATCATTAATCCGTCCATCATGATATCGAAAGCATATTGAGCTATTTCAAAAATTAAAGCACTGTTGCCGGCGATATGTGAAGGGTCACAAATTATCTTTAATTCGGGCATTCTGGTTTTTAGTTCAATAGGAATTTCCCACTTTGGAATGTTCCTATACAAGGTTGGTTCAAAAGGGTAAAATCCTCTGTGAACAGCTGCAATTTTAGTTATTCCTGCACGTTCGAATCGTTCTATTGCTCCTATCCACAATTCTAAATCGGGATTAGATGGATTTTTTACAAAAACAGGGATATCGACACCTGTCAGAGCCTCAGCAATTTCGTGTATTGAGAACGGGTTTCCCGTAGTCCTTGCGCCTATCCAAATCATGTCAATGCCGGCTTTCAAAACTTTCTCAACATGTTTTGCTGTTGCCACCTCTGTTATTACCGGCAAATCATATCTGTTTTTAATTTCTACAAGCCATTCTAGCCCCTTTGTTCCTGTTCCTTCGTATTGTCCGGGCCGAGTCCTTGGCTTCCAAATTCCCGCCCTAAATGCGTCTATTTTGCCCGTTCTCACTAAACTGGAAGCGCACGAGTTTAATTGCTCGCGACTTTCGGCACTACACGGACCGGCAATAATAAACGGCGTTGTATTAGGTTGCCAAAGTTTTATGTTGTTCATGTTTTTGTAAATCTTTCAAAATTAAGGCTTTGTGCAAACAATTCCCTTTACAGCTTTCTTAAGTTTGACCTCTTTTTTTCTTCGTAAACAAGGAAAGAGAAATCGTATTGATTCTTTTCAGATTTACTGTGTCTCTCCTCAGAAATTAACGTCCAATTGTCAAGATTTAAGGAGTCTAAACGAGTATCTGTTACGAAAGTCGAGTGGACTCGTGTAAGGTATAATTTGCTAGCCAAAGGCATAAACATATTGTAAATCTGAGCACCACCAATAACAAAAACTTCTTCAAAAGTAAGGCAATGTTCGATAAGCGTTTCAAATGTGCTAACAACTTTTGCACCTTTAGCAACGTAATTTGCATTTCGGGAAAGAACTATATTTCCCCTTTTAGGAAGTGGTTTTATTGGTAGTGATTCCCACGTTTTACGCCCCATTAACACAGCCTTGTCTTTACCAGAAGTGATACGTTTGAAGTTTTTCAAATCATCACTTATATGCCAGGGTAATTTATTATTAATTCCTATGCCGTTAAGTTCGTCGACTGCTACTATTATTGAAAACATTGTAATATCTGTTTGTTAAACTGAAACTTCCCCCTTGATATGAGGGTGTGCATTATAATTGATTAGTTCAAAATCGGAATAAGAGAAATCAAATATTGACTTTATATCCTTGTTAATCAGCATTTGTGGTAAAGCCATTGGTTTTCGCGACAATTGAAGCTTTACCTGCTCAATATGGTTCTGATAAATATGGGCATCGCCAAATGTATGGACAAAGTCGCCGGGCTGTAGGTTAACGACTTGTGCAATCATCATTGTTAGCAGTGCGTAGCTTGCTAAATTAAATGGCACGCCCAAGAAAAGATCGGCACTTCGTTGGTACAACTGGCAGGAGAGTTTGCCATCTGCGACATAAAACTGAAACAGAATATGGCATGGTGGCAATGCCATTTGGTCTATTTGTCCAACGTTCCATGCAGAAACTATATGTCGTCGGGAATCTGGAGAATTTTTTAAGCTGTGTATTAACTCACTTATTTGGTCAACGTGTCCACCATCGGGCTTGGGCCACGAACGCCATTGATAACCGTAAATTGGTCCAAGCTCCCCGTTTTCGTCTGCCCATTCATTCCAAATTCTTACACCGTTATCTTGGAGATATTTAGCATTGGTTGAGCCTTGCAGAAACCATAAAAGTTCGTAAATAATGCTTTTTAAGTGCAGTTTTTTTGTGGTAAGCAACGGAAACCCATCTTGAAGAGAACAGCGGTACTGATATCCAAAAACAGATATTGTACCAGTGCCGGTTCTGTCTTTTTTTACTGTTCCTTTGTCAATGGTGTGTTGCAATAAGTCTAAATATTGTTTCACGATAAATAATTTCTGAAATTCGTTTGTAAAATCTTTACGAAAATAAAATTTATTGGTGGGATAAAAGAATTTTTATGGTTAAACTTTTATAATTCATAACACCTAAGTTTAAAAGTTGTTTAGTATAACATGACTGATATCTTTATAAATCTGTAATTTAGCTGACGTAAACCAGTAAAAAAAGGGCTGTTATTTCATTAACAGCCCTGTAACTTTAAAATTCAAAATGTTATTTATTGTATAGTTTCTTCTCTTTTATCTCAACAACCTTTCCGTATTTAGCCAATTCTTTCATATCAATCTGTTTTTTGTCTCCAACAATCATATAAACCATTGGCTTGTCTTTTACTTCGTTGATATAGAAGTTGTTGATAGTCTCCCAAGTTAAATTTTTATATCCCTCTAACTTTGTGATCATAGGGTCTTCCTTGTATCCTAAAAGTTTCCAGTTTTCGACAGAGTAAGCAAGATCTCTGAAACCAGGTCTTTTGGTTTGTGAGGAGAGGTCAAGATAGTTACGAATCATATCTGTACGTTCTGGCTTTTGGGGCATATCTCTGATTAGTGAAGTAAACACCTCCATTGCGGTTAACGTTTTGTCAGATTGTGTGCCAACATATCCGTAAAAATCGTATGGTTTCCCTACTTCTTTCGGAAGGCTAAAACTTCCACCTGCGGCATAAGACAATGAACGATATTCTCTTATTTCCTGAAGAATTAGCCCATTGAATCCGCCGCCAATGTATTCATTATATGCTTCAATTTCTACTGCTTTCTCGGGTGAGAACGAATTGCCAGCAAAGTAGAAGAACATTTTGCTTTGACGTGATTTAGGCTTATTGACGAAAAACACAGTGTTTTCAGAATATGATTTTCTTGGCTTGTCCAATTCATTTTTATCTATCAGTGGTTTCTCATGCATAGGTATATGTTTTATAATCATATCGGAAACGTCCTTCGCAGATGTTTTGCCAGTGAAACGAAATTGGACATTGTAGGTTGTTGCCTTTTTAAAAGCATCAACAACTTTCGTTGCTTGTAGTTTTTTTAGCTCTTTGCTTGATAATCTGTCAATGTAACTTGATTTATTTTCATATAATCCGTAGTTATATAGTGCGTTTGCAACAGCGTCGGGTTCAGAACGTTCCACTTTACGGACAGCCAACTCACTATCAATTATGGTTTTCAGCTTTGATTGCTCCAATGTTGGTTTGTCTATTAGCATCCCAATTAGTTCAAGTGTCCTGTCAAGGTTTTCTTCGTCACCTTTAATGTCGATGTAAGTCGATGTTCTTGATGACCATGAGTTAAATGTTGTACCTATTTTTGCAAACTCGTTTTTTAAATCGTTAAGTGATAGATCGCCTGCTCCGCAATATTTAACAGCTTGACCTGCGTACGATAAAAGAGGGATTTCTGCTTCTCCAACTTTGTATTCAATCATTAATGTAAATATATCGTTTATGTGATTTTCTACTTTTAATAATTCTACGCCATTAGAAACAGATATACGTTCAATATCTTTATCAAAATCAATAGTATTAAATGTGGGTTCTAATGATTCTATCTTGTCCAAGTGTTGTGCGTATTGGCTGCGTTCATTTGTATTGGTTGATAGTGGCTTAAATCCGGGCTTCTCGATTTTCTCTTTCTTTGGGAAACCCATTTTTGAATTGAATGAAAGATAGTTTTCGCCAAATATTTCGGAAGCCATATTGGTAATATCCTCTTTGGTCAAACTTTTTACGATGTCTGGATATTTATATAAATTGCTGATTGCTCTTCCTGATGTAAAATAGTTGTTGTACTCTAAAGCTCTATTGGAATTGTTCTCCATGTTGCTAACAAAGGAGATATATTCGTTTTTTTTGATACTTTCAAGTGTTTCATCGTCAAATTCTCCTTTTTTTATTTTTTCAATCTCTTCGAGTATGATTTTTTCAGCCTCTTCTAACTTTTGACCCACTAACTTTGGTATATAAAGTACTAATATCGCCCCATGATCCTGAAAAGGCAAATTAAGTGCATATGCCCCTAATAACTTTCCATCGTCTGAAAGTTTGTCTAATAGACCCGTAGAGTAGCTATTGTTTAGCAGATTTGTCATTATTTCCGCTTTAACATAATTATCATCTTTCCCTGATGGTGCTCTAAATCCAAGTATTCCCATTTTGATTGGTGTTAGTTTGGCTTCGTGAAATTCACGACCGTTGAATGGGGATTCTGCCCAAACTTTTGGTTCTGGGACTTCGCCACGTTCCCATTTTCCGAATTTCTCTTCAATAATGGGGATTATCTCTTCTGAATTAAAATCGCCTACAAGAATTAGCGCCATATTGTTTGGGACATAATAGGTTTTGAAAAAATCATACATCTTTGTTAGCGATGGGTTTTTCAGATCTTCGATAGTACCTATTAGCGTTTGTTGACCGTAAGGGTGATTTTTGAAAAAATGCTTTTGGAACTCTTCAAAAAGTTTGGTTTGGAACTGATCGTTATAGAGGTTCTTCTCTTCGTAAACAACCTCTAATTCTGCTTGAAACCCACGAAAAACAGGTTCAGTAAAGCGGTGCGCATATAAGTCTAACCACTTTAATATTTGATTAGATGGAAATGTATTGTAATAAACAGTGTAGTCGGGTCCAGTTCCGGCATTGAGATTAGTGCCACCCATTTCGTTAATCAGGTTGCTAAGTTCGTTGGGTATAGCGTATTCGTTCGCTTTTATAGACTCTTCGTTGATTTTGGCTTGAATCTCTTTGCGTTCATTTTCGTTGGTGGTTTTTCCTAATTGGTCGTATAGCTCGAATATACGGTCAATGTGAGGTTTTTCCTTTTCCCAATCTATAGTCCCCAAGGTTGTTGTGCCTTTAAAAAGCATATGCTCTTGATAGTGAGCCATTCCGGTTGCATCGGCAGGGTCGTTTTTCCCACCTGCTTTTACCGTAATCAACCCAAAGACTTCGGGCTTGTCGTGGTTTTCATCTAAAATTACTGTAAGTCCGTTTTCAAGAGTGTATTCGCGGACGTTGTTGTCTGTTTGCGCATTAGCAATATTTATTGCAAAAAGTGGCAACAGGAGTAATAAAATAAGTAACTGTTTCTGTAATTTCATAGTAATATATTTAGTTATGTAAAATTTAAATTGTTTGCTGAACTTTTTTGTCTTATCACTATAAGACAAAAATAACTCAAAAATGTTACAAAATTGTGTAAAAAAACGCTTAAGGTGCAAATTAATTGTCTTTGATTCAATCGAAACAGAAAGCCACGTTTGTTTTTTATGACAATACAAGTTAGCGAAGTTTTCAATGGATAAATATAAATTTGTTGTTATTACAAATGGGCGGTGAAATCCGAGATTTTTTACCGCATATTTTGCGGTGCATTTTAATAACAGTATATTTATAGACCAAACTGTCTAAAAACAAAAGTTTAGTACTTAATAATAAAAACTAATGAAACTTTTTACAAAATCTCGTTTTAAAACCTGTTTAGATTGTCCTGCAAAATTATATTATCAGGATAGAGATACTCAATATGACAATAGTAAAAAAGAAGATAGCTTTCTTGAAGCTCTTGCAGAGGGCGGCTATCAGGTGGGAGAACTCGCAAAACTATATTATCCGGGTGGTCATAATATTGCGGACAGAGGCTATGACGTTCCGTTAGAGAAAACCAATGAATTATTAAAAAATGAAAACGTAGTAATTTTTGAGGCAGCAATTAAATACAAAAACTTTTTTATCAGAGTCGATATTCTTGAGAAAAAAGGCAATATAATAAACTTAATCGAGGTTAAATCAAAATCTTTTAACGGAGAGAAACCAGATTTTAAACTTGAAGATCCATACATTCAAGATGTTGCTTTTCAAACTTTTGTAATGAAAAAGGCTTTTCCACACTGGCAAATTGATTCCTTTTTGATGTTAGCCGACAAGTCAAAAGCTGCAACTGTTAATGGGTTAAATCAAATGTTTAGACTTATCAAAGAGAGTGCTGAACGTACAAGCGTTTTGCTAAATAGCGAAATGATTAAGAAGCATGGAATAGGTGAGCCTGTTTTGTCAAAAATCAATGTAAGTGATAAGGTTTACAAGATATTAACTGAGCCAGATAAAGATAATCTTAGTTTTGAAGAAAAAGTTACTCATTGGGCAGACTTGCATTCCAAAGGACAACAAATCGACTCGGAACTTTCTCACATGTGCTTTAGTTGCGAATTTCAAAGCGAGGATTTATCAAAATCGGGGTTTAAAGAGTGTTGGTCGAAGCATTACAGTTGGAGCGATGAAGAGTACACCAAACCAAAAATGTCCGAAATATGGAATAATAGAAAGAAAAAATCAATGTTTGATAAAGGAGTTTTTTTCTTAGATCAGGTTGAAAAGGAGGATATAGGAGATTTTGACCAAACTTCAATCGCATTGTCTGTAGGAGAGAGACAATGGCTGCAAGTAGAAAAATATAAAACCAAAGATAATACTCCTTTTATCGAAGAAGAAGGTTTAAGAAATCAAATGCAATCTTTTAATTATCCATTACATTTTATTGATTTTGAGACTTGTATGGTTGCAATTCCTTTTTACAAAGGTCAAAGACCATACGAGCAGATTGCTTTTCAGTTCTCTCATCACATTATGCACAAGAGTGGCAAAGTAGAACATAAAACTGAATTTATTGAAATTGAAAGAGGTAAGTTTCCCAACTTTGATTTTGTAAGAGCTTTAAAAAAAGCACTCGAAAATGATAACGGAACAATTTTTAGATATGCAGCACATGAAAAAACAGTATTGAACCAAATTCTAAAGCAAATTGAGGATACTAACGCAGAGAACTTGCCGGATAAAGAAGAGTTAAAAAAGTTTATTATATCAATAACAGGCGATAGAGAGGAACGAGCAATGGTTGATATGCTGAAGTTGGTAAAGGATTTTTATTATCATCCAAGAATGAAAGGATCGAACTCTATTAAAGCCGTTTTGCCAGCAGTAATGGAATCTGATTATGTGAAAGACAAATATTCACAGCCGATAGGCAAAATAAACGTTACAAGTATAAACTTTTCTGATAATATGACTTGGTGTCAACTTGATGATAATGGACAAGTTATAGACCCATATAAATTATTAAGTCCTGTATTTAACGATATTATTATTTCTGACTACGATTCCGGTGAAACTGTCGCAGACGGAGGAGCCGCAATGACAGCATTTGCAAGAATACAGTTTGCCGAAATGCCCGATGGTCAAAGAAACTCAACAATTGAGTCTCTAAAAAGATATTGCGAACTTGACACTCTTGCAATGGTAATAATTTATGATTATTTTAGAAAACTAACAGGGGTGTAAATATCCCTTTTTGCCTTGATACATTAACAGGAAGTAACGTTAGATTACAAATAAAGCCAACCAAATCATATGATTTAGTTGGCTTTGATTTTTTGTGTTTCTAAATTATTATTCAGCCATTAAAAGCTCAAGAATTTTTATAGCTGCATCGGAGATACGTGTTCCCGGACCAAATACAGCCATAGCGCCTGCTTTGTAGAGATCTTCGTAGTCTTGATGTGGAATAACTCCGCCTACAATTACCATTATATCCTCACGTCCAAGGCGTTTTAGCTCATTCACAACAGCCGGAACTAAGGTTTTGTGACCTGCGGCTAACGATGATACTCCAATAACGTGAACATCATTATCGACTGCATCTTTAGCGGCTTCTTCGGGTGTTTGGAATAGTGGACCTATGTCAACGTCGAAACCGATGTCGGCATAGCCCGTTGCTACAACTTTGGCACCACGGTCGTGACCATCTTGTCCGAGCTTAGCAACCATTATACGTGGTTGACGACCCTCTTTCTTAGCAAACTCTTCGCACAATGCCTTTGCGCGTGCATATTCGTCATCTTCTTTAGACTCCGAAGCATATACTCCTGATATTGAACGTATCACAGCTTTATATCTCCCTACAATTTTTTCACAAGCGTCAGAAATCTCGCCAAGCGAAGCACGTTTTTGTGCAGCAATAACCGACAACTCTAACAAGTTGCCTTCGCCCGTTTCAACGCATTTTGTTATAGCGTTTAAGGCGGCTTGAACCTCTTGTTCGTTTCTATTTTTACGTAACTCTTTTAATCTATTTATTTGTGCAAGTCGTACCATAGTGTTATCTATCTCGAGAATATCTATTGGGTCTTCTTTTTCAAGACGATATTTGTTTACTCCCACGATAGTATCTTTTTCACTGTCGATACGAGCCTGCTTGCGTGCTGCGGCTTCTTCGATACGCATTTTGGGTATTCCCGTTTCGATTGCTTTTGCCATACCGCCCATGCTCTCGATCTCTTCGATAAGTGCCCAGCCACGATCTACTAACTCTTTTGTAAGTGCCTCAACATAATACGAACCAGCCCATGGGTCAACTACGCGACAAATTTGGGTTTCGTCCTGTATATATATTTGAGTGTTTCTTGCAATACGTGCGCTAAAGTCAGTTGGCAGTGCAATAGCCTCGTCTAATGCGTTGGTGTGGAGTGACTGTGTGTGTCCCAAAGCCGCTGCCATTGCTTCGATACAAGTACGCGTGATATTATTAAACGGGTCTTGTTCGGTCAATGACCAACCTGATGTTTGCGAGTGTGTACGCAATGCCATTGATTTCACATTTTGTGGATCAAATTTCTTCACAATCTTTGCCCATAACATACGTGCAGCGCGCATTTTTGCAATTTCCATGAAGTGGTTCATTCCTATAGCCCAGAAGAACGAAAGACGTGGCGCAAATTGGTCAACAGACATACCTGTTTTTAGTCCTGTGCGCAGATAGTCCAATCCGTCTGCTAAGGTGTATGCCATTTCGATATCGGCGGTTGCGCCGGCTTCTTGCATATGATATCCCGATATTGATATACTGTTGAATTTGGGCATATTCTTGGCTGTATATTCAAAAATATCAGCAATAATGCGCATTGAGAATTCTGGTGGGTAAATGTAAGTATTACGAACCATGAACTCCTTCAAAATATCGTTTTGAATTGTTCCTGCAAGTTCCTCCAATTTTGCACCCTGTTCCAATGCTGTGACGATGTAGAACGCCATAATCGGCAGTACTGCTCCGTTCATGGTCATTGAAACCGACATTTTATTCAATGGAATTTGGTCAAACAAAATCTTCATATCCAGGATTGAGTCTATTGCAACGCCTGCTTTACCGACGTCTCCGACAACTCTTGGGTGGTCAGAGTCGTAGCCACGGTGTGTGGCAAGGTCGAATGCTACTGAAAGTCCTTTTTGACCCGATGCCAAGTTACGGCGATAGAATGCGTTAGACTCTTCGGCGGTCGAGAAGCCTGCATATTGGCGAATTGTCCATGGTCGCATGGCATACATAGCAGAATATGGTCCACGTAAATATGGAGGGATACCTGCTGCGTAGCTTAAATGCTCCATGCCCTTTAAATCATCTTTGCTATAAACAGATTTCACAGCAATTTTTTCTGCTGTAATCCAGTCTTTGGCTATTTTTTGAGCCTCCTCCCAAGCTTTGCCTGTAGGGTTTTCGGCTTTTATTTTTGAAAAATCTATATCGGTGAATTTTGGTCTCATAACTATAGTTTTAAGAGTTTGTTATTTTAAAATTCCAAGTTCCTTTTGGAAACCTGTAAGCGATTCAAGTACGTTCGAGCGTACATGAATGAAGTTATTAATACCTTTCGATTTCAACTCCTCAACGCTATCTTTTGGAAAACCTGCAACCACCAAAATGGTTTTTTTATCCAATAACTCTAATGCTTGTGGAGCAATGGTTGCATACTCATCGTCTGAGCTACAAAGAACAACGATGTCAGCTTTTGCCTCTTTTGCAGCTTTAACACCATCGGCGATTGTGTCGAAATTGGGATTGTCTTTTACCGCAAATCCTGCTACAGCAAAGAAGTTTTGCGAGAATTGCGAACGTGCATTGCTAAATGCCACAGGACCATAAGTCAACATAAATGCCAGAGGTCTTCTGTTTTTCTTAGCATACACGTCAGTGCGGTAACGAAGTTGCTCAAACTCTTGCGCTCCTCTGTAGCGAATAATTCCGGGAACTTCTGCATCGGGTTTTGTTAAATCCGTGGGTTTTAGTGCATCGGGATTTATATGCTCTTTTTCTTCTTTGAAATTTGGGAACTGGTTTGTTCCGAGAAGATTTTCTTGTCGGTTGGCAACAGCTTGTCTGCGTGCTTTGGCTCCTTCATTTAGAATGTTTTGTACAAACTGCTCACGGAATGCTGCTAAATAACCGCCTTTGTTTTCGATTTCAACAAAAAGTTTCCACGCTTTCTCGGCAATCTTATGTGTGATAGTTTCTAAGTAATATGAACCTGCTGCTGGGTCGATAATTTTGTCGAAATATGACTCTTCTTTTAAGATAATTTGTTGGTTACGTGCAATTCGTTCCGATAGTTCGTTTGAATCTTCGTAAATAGTGTTGAACGGGTCAATAACCATTGATTGTACACCGCCCAACGCAGCCGACATCGCTTCGGTTGTTGTTCGTAGGACGTTTGTGTGGGGGTCGTAAATGGTTTTGTTCCATTCTGATGTTTGCGCATGAATGTACATTTTAGAATCTGCTTTCGCTGCGCCGTACTGTTGCATTACTTGTGACCATAGAAGACGTGCTGCACGGAATTTTGCTATTTCAAAGAAATAATTTCCTCCGATATCAAAGTGAAATTTCATTTTATTATTGATTTCGGCAGCGGTCAATCCCAATTTCGATAGTTGCGCAATATATTCGCTACCTACAGCCAACGCAAAAGCCAGCTCCTGAACTGTTGTTGCACCGGCGTTGCTATAGTGAATGCCGCTTACAGTAATGGTTCTCAACTGATTGTACGATGCAAACAGTTTTGTTATTTTTTCGCATTTAGAGAATGCGTCTTGCTGTGTTGTACAGAATTTTCCTTTTAGTGTAAATCTGCCAATTGGGTCGTAATTAATTGAGCCGATGAGTTTTGACGGGTCGATTTTGTGTTTCTTCAAAACTTGTAATAGTGCTTCTGAGAAATCAACAATGCCGACAACTCCTGCAAAATTAAGCTCTATGGCTTCTACGCAAATTCCCTCTATCAATGTTTCGATATCGTTAGCCGTGGGTGTTTTATCCGTGTGGAATTCGAAGCAAATTGATGTTACTCCTTTGTTTAAAATATCAAGAGCTTTTTTGTTTGCTTTTTTGACGTCGCAAGCGCAAATATTTTGGCTTATGTGCCAATCATTATTTTTGATTTTGTTGCCACGTACGTAAGGGAATTCCCCGGGATTGTTGTCTAAATGGCTTAACCCTGACAGATCTTGTGCGGTGTAAAAAGGCTGAACATCAATGCCTTCGCGAGTTTTCCAAACAAGTTTTTTGTCAAAATCGGCACCTTTTAGGTCAGCCACTATTCTCTCTTTCCAAGCCTCGGGGCTTACTGGTGGAAATTCATCAAACAATCGGTTACTTTTTTTCTGTTCTGACATAATAGACTGTTTTTTTAATTTAACTGCAAAATTACCAAGTTTTTGTATTAATCGGGACAGTTTTAGAAGTGAAATTTTTAACGTATTGTGCGAATGAGTGTTGCCGAAATATAATCGACCCTATTCGCACGCAAAACATTTAATAAAAACGCGTGTTTAACTGTTTGTATAACTGTGTTTTACTGTATATGCAACAGTCGTTATAATGATTTGCATAATTGATTAATACAAATTAACCGAAGTTAACACCAAATTTCTGAATTATACCATTTTCTTGTGATAAAAATATTTATTTTGTCATTTGAAATTAGATAATATAAAAATATGGTGTATTTTTGAGAAGTTTAATTATTAACCACAAAAATAGAAAAACATTATGTCATTAAACAAAGTATTTTTATTAGGACGAGTAGGTAAAGACCCTGATATCAGACACTTCGAGACTAACAGCGTAGCTAATTTCCCTTTAGCGACCAACGAAAGATATAGAGATAAAACAGGCACACTACAAGAGAGAACCGATTGGCATAACATAGTAGTAGGCGGCAAGTTGGCTAAAGTTGTAGAGGATTATGTTAAAAAAGGAACCCAAATTATGATTGAAGGGAAAATTCGTACCCGTAAGTATGAATCGCAAGGTCAAGACAGATACATTACCGAAATCATAACAGAAAGATTCGAATTGTTAGGTCGTCCACAAGGAGGAGACAACAGAACGCAACAAGGACTTCAAGATTCTGCAGATTCTTTTAGTTCTGATGAAACTGTTGATAATGGAGATATAGGAGACGATCTTCCGTTCTAATATAATTATTGGGTGATTAGTCCCAAAGCTATTTAGGGATTAATCATTTTTTGTTGAACTAAATTGAATTATTTTGGATACTGAACCGTACCCGCAGGCAGTGAGTTTGATAAAGGAAGGGTGTTTTAATTTTGAGTTTTTTATAGGTGTTTTTGTTTTGCTGATATTGATAACAATGTCAGGCTTAATTTCAGGATCTGAAGCGGCATTCTTTTCGCTTGCGCCCTCAGATATTGAACAAATAAAGAAGAAAAAAACAAGAAAAACTGAGGCGCTAATTAAATTGCTTCAGAAACCTAAAAGTTTATTAGGTACTATTCTTATTAGCAACAACCTAGTAAATATTGCAATAGTAATTTTAGGCTCCTATTTGACGAATAAGGTTTTTGATTTTAGCAATTATCCAGTAGTGGGATTCCTTGTACAAATAGTTGGAATAACATTTATAATCTTGCTTTTTGGTGAAATTGTTCCAAAGGTAATAGCCACAAATAAAAGCAATTTAGTGGCTCAAAATATGGCTATCCCAATATCTGTGGCTTCGGTTATTTTAAAACCTTTTAGTGCTCTTTTAGTAAAAGGAAGTACAATTATAGACAGAAGGATAAAACAAAACGAATCAATTTCTGCCGATGAGTTATCCGAAGCCATTGAGCTTACATCGAATGTTACCACTGAAGAGGAGGACATTCTAAAAGGCATAGTTGAGTTTACGTCAATCGAGGCGAGCGAAATAATGGTTCCTCGTGTTGATATAGTTATGGTTGATATAAAGACCGACTTTAAAAGCTTGCTACAAATAATAACAAAGTCGGGCTATTCCAGAATACCAGTTTATAACAATTCAATAGACAGTATTAAAGGTATTTTATACATAAAAGACCTGTTGCCACACTTGAATAAGCCAGAAACTTTCGGTTGGCAGTCGATGATTAGACCACCATACTTTGTGCCTGAAAATAAACGTGTGAACGATCTGCTTGAGGAGTTGCGAGAAAAACATATCCATATGGCAGTGGTTGTTGATGAGTACGGCGGAACATCGGGCATTGTTACGCTCGAAGATGTTATCGAAGAGATTATTGGCGAAATAAGTGACGAGTTTGACGAATTGGAAATCAATTACACTCGCGTAAATGATAACACATACTTGTTTGACGGCAAAGTCTCTATTAATGATTTTTGTCGTGTTGTCGGATGCGATGGAGATACCTTCAGCGATGTTAATGCCGACACCCTGGCAGGATTAATTTTAAATGAAACAGGAGAGATGCCTAAGCAATACGATATTATTAAAATTGGGCGCTTCGTGTTTAAAATTGAATCGGTTGATAGTAGAAGAATTAAAAAGGTAGAGGTAAAAGTTGAGCAATCTGAGTAAGTTATGTTGGTAAAATCTGCGTTAAGGAGTAATATCTGTCGATTATTGACAGTTGTGATGCTTGTAACTTTACTATCAATGTTTTCGTGTCGTGAAAAATATACGCCTCGCCCAATGGGCTATCTGCGTTTTCAGTTCCCCGAGCACACATATCAACCCGTGTCGTATAGCTTTTTATCTTTTGAGAAGCCCGATTATATGGTTTATACCGAAAAGAGATCTCCAAAGGGTGAGCATTGGTTTAATTTATCATATCCTCATTACGGTATTGAGATTCACTACAGCTACAAACCCGTAAAAGGTAATCTTAAACAACTTACTGAAGACGTTCATTATTTTGTATATAAGCACACAATAAAATCGTCAGGGATTGATGAGTTTTTAATTCTTTATCCTGAAAAACGGGTTTATGGAATTTTATATCGTATACGCGGCGATGTTGCCTCAAATATTCAATTTGTGGTTACCGACTCGACTAAGCACTTTCTACGGGGTTCGCTTTATATAAATAGTCGTCCAAACGAAGATTCTCTTGCTCCAATCATCGATTTTGCGAAGCATGATATTGAGCATATGTTAAAAACATTACAATGGAATTGACATGCCTCTATTCGCAAAACGTCAGCTTGAACACTACACCATAGCTATTTGGAATGTTACCGAAGATCTATCTTTTTTTACCGAAAAGACAGACTTCTCGGCGAACGATAAATCTTATTATCAATGTGTAAATAACGAAAGGCGCAAAAGAGAGTGGGTGGTGGTAAGATATCTTTTACAAAATGTTATCGGCACAGACGATGAAATTCGCTATGACGAGAATGGCAGACCCAAAATCAAATCGCATCATATAAGTATATCACATTCAGGCACTATGGTGGTTGTTATAGTCTCAAAGTATAGGTGTGCTGTTGATATTGAGGTGGTTAGCTCACGTGTATCCAAAGTTGCCCACAGGGTTTTTTCCGACAGTGAGCTTAGCTTTGCGCAAACAGACGAGGAGTTAACAGTCCTGTGGTGTGTAAAAGAAGCTGTCTTTAAACTTTATGGTAGCGGAGAGGTTGATTTTAAGAGAGATATAAAAATAGAGCCAATAAAAGATTTTATGTCGGGTGTGATATCGTGCCGATTTTTGAAAAAAAATGTGTTACTTAACAACTTGAACTTAGAAACAATCGGGAACTTTAAAATGGTTTGGATTGTTGACAATTTAAATGTTTGCCATGATTTTTAACAAACTCTTTGAACGCAAAAAAAACATAGCTCTTTTAGTTGACCCAGATAAGGTTGATATTGACTCGATTAAGCTATTGTCTGAGCCTGATATAAAAAACAAACTCTCGGCAGTCTTCGTTGGTGGAAGTTTAGTTTTTAATGAAACAAAACAGATAACAAAGCAAATTAAGGAGATTTCAGGGTTGCCAACAGTTCTGTTTCCGGGCAGTTTGTTACAAATAAATCCAGAGGTTGATGCAATTCTATTCCTTTCGTTAATATCGGGGCGAAATCCAGAGTTTTTAATTGGTCAGCATGTTGTGGCTGCGCCTTTAATAAAAAGGTACGGAATTGAGACAATTCCAACAGGCTATATGCTGTTTGATTGTGGCAATATTAATTCGGTGAGATATATGAGTAACACCTTGCCAATTCCCAATGATAAACCGGATATTGCTGTTGCCACGGCACTTGCCGGAGAGATGCTTGGATTAAAAGCTCTCTACTTAGAGGCTGGTTCGGGTGCAAGCTCTCCTGTGTCTATTGAAATTATTAGAGCGGTTAGAGATGCGGTAACTATTCCGTTAATTGTTGGTGGTGGTTTGCGCAGTGTAAATCAGATAAATTCTGTATTTGAAGCAGGCGCCAATTTAGTTGTAATAGGCACGGTTTTTGAACAAAATCGTGAGTTTTTGAGTGAGTTGGAGGTGTAGTTTGAACCATTAAGAAATTAAGAGATATTAAGAAAAAGAGACGCCATGGTATGACGTCTCTACATGGCTTTTATTGTTTAATTATTCTATACTCGCCATTTCCGCTTGCGGTGTGGATAATTAAAAAGTAAACACCGTTGTTTAACGATGATATATCAACTGTAGCGTTAGAAACGTTTTCGTTGCTTAAAGCTATTCTACCGAGAACATCAAACATTTCTACCTTGCTTATCTCCTCCGGACACTCAATGGTTAAGTTGTCTTTAGCCGGATTGGGATATACTTTTATTTTACCAATCATGTTTTCGTTGATGCCGGTAATAGATGTACATGCGGGTTCAGATGTGCCTTCTTTGTAAACTACTTTTACGCAATATTCGTTTGTTCCGCCCGGGACATAAGTGTCCATAAAAGCTGTTTCTGTAAGTCCGCTTGCTATTTCAGCACCATTTCTGGTAACAGTGTAAGTGTAATCGCCTAAAGGTGCGCCGCTATATGCTGTCACATCATCTATTAGAATGATATTTCTGTCATAAGAGTCGTGGTGTCGGAAAGCGACGTGTTTAGTTCCTATCGGAAGTTCTATTACGCGTTTGAACCAGACTACTGTTTTGTCATAAGAATTTTTATCCTGTTCTGTGTTATCTTTTTCCGGCACTGGGGTTTCATCGAAAATTGCTACGAAATCTTCGGGATTGGTTCCTGTCTTGGAAACCATTAAGCTATAATGATCAGGGTATTGGGTTCTAGTTGCAACGTAATATTTAATTCGTGTAGCTCCATCTATTGGTGGTGTAACTAAGTATGTGTCTGGGTCGATAGGCCATACTGCCCATGAGTAAGAACCCATTGCTCCTGGTCCATCGTGCCATGTTGTAATCCATTCTATATAATTTAAATCAATAGTAACCCATCTGTCTCCGTCCTCATCGGGTGTTGCGTGAACAATCCATCCCGGTGGTTGTGTCTCTTCACCGTTTGGATAGCCTTCGAAACTCTCTTGAAGTATGATTTCTCCATCACTTGCTTCTGGTGCATTCCATGATAATTTCACATTGGAACCTTCTGCAATACCTTGAATGTTTGTTGCAGGATAGAATATTGTTGTACCTCCTATTGTAACAATTTCTGCGCATGCTGGTACTGATGTACATTCCGAGTAAACTGCTTTTACGCAGTAACTGTATGTGCCGGCGGATAAATCGTTGTCTGTATAGGTGGTCTCTGTAGCTCCTGTTGCAATTTCGTTTCCATTTCTGGTAATTGTATAAGTGCGTGGGTTTTCATTTGCCGGAGGGTTCCATGTAATAGTTATATTCGATTCGTTTACTGTAGTTTGAACGTTTGTAACAGGTATGCACGGAGCTCCGTCCTTGGGTGATATTACTGTACGAATATTAAAGTTACCACTAAGGCTTATAGCTGTTATTTCATTCCAGCCATCTTCCTCGAAATAAATCCATGCACCTTTTCCTGCAACCGTAGTGTTTGCATCTTTTCCTACAGGGAAGCCTCCTGTGGTTACGACTTCATATCCCACCCAGTAGTCGCCTGATTCAAGTAGCAAGGGATTTGTAAGTGTGTGAGTGTTCCACCCCTCTTGTGGAGCAGAAGTAGGTTCGCTTACTAATAATTCTCCGGCTGTTGTATTGGTTCCGTTTCCGTAGATTTTGATGGTGGTGTTTGTTGCTTCTGTACCTCTGATGTAAAATTGGACTTTGGTAATTTCGAAAGCGTTATAGTAATCAGCTAATTCATCGTTAGTTAGCCTTACAGCAGCAGTAAATGTTGCAACGCTATCCGTTCCAACGCCACCGACATTTACACCGTCATAATGTATAATAACTTCTCCATCTCTAATAGGTGCTGTTTGTGATGATGTTGCCTTACCTACGGCCGTTTTAGGACTAACTCGTATGTCCTCCAATCTATTTTGCGCTTTAATGTTACAAAGCATGGCAAAAACTAATACTAATAAAAGATTAAATTTTTTCATAATGTTTTTTATTTTGATGTATTAAATCCCTTGGATAAGGGAATTTATTGCATAAATAGTTTTATAGTTTTTTAAAAGTATATTTTTTATAATGATTCAAGATACGAATTTAATTTCTAAGTTACAAAATTTATTTTGTTTTGTGAATAGTTTTCAAAATTCGTGTAAAGTTGTGATGTTCGAGGTCATTTCAAAGGTCATTTTGAAGGACGAATATTAAGAAATACAAGATTGGATTTTCAAAATCATTGGCTCTAATTTGTAAATGAATAGGGTTTTTCATAAGAAGCAGATTTTCTGTTTGGTTTGTTGCTCATTTCAAAGAGTATTTCGCCACCTTTGAGAATCTCGGAATGTGTTATAAAATGCTTTTCATATTTTTTACCGTTAAGCTTTATGGCTTTCACATAAACGTTTTTATCGGAAAGGTTTACAGTTTTAACAGTGAATGTTTTTCCGTTTTCCAAATAAATAGTTGCCTCTTTTGTTTTGGGAGAGCTGATTACATACTGGTCTGAGCCCGGGCAAACAGGGTAAAATCCTAATGCTGAAAAGATGTACCAGGCAGACATCTGTCCACAATCATCGTTACCTGACAGTCCGTCTATTCTGTTTTTATACATCTGACGCATAATTTCGTGAAGACGGTGTTCCGATTTCCACGGCTCGTTTGTCCATTTGTACAAATAGGCTACATGGTGGCTTGGCTCGTTTCCGTGCACATAATTGCCCATTAGACCCTCTTCGTTAATATCTTCGGTTTTTTCGAAATATTTAGCAGGAAGGTCCATCGTGAAAAGCGAATCTAAGCGACTAACGAATTGTTTTTCGCCACCCATTTCGTGTATCAATCCATTTACATCGTGTGGTACAAAAAAGGAGTAATTCCACGAATTTCCCTCGATAAAACCCTGTCCGTGAGTGTCCAACAGGTCAAAATCCTCTTTAAACGTTCCATCTTTGAGTCTCGGACGAGCAAAGTGCAAGGAGGAGTCGAAGATATTACGGTAACTTAACGCTCGGCGAGCATACTCTTGGCTGATTTCACTGTTGTTTAAACGGTTTGCCAACTCGTGGATAGTCCAATCGTCATAGCTGTATTCCAATGTAATAGAGGCTGCCGACGAGCTTCTTTCAAAAGGCACATATCCATATTTTTTGTAATCGCCTGTGCCGTCGAAATAGTCAATGTTGGAGCTGTTTACGCAAGCTTTTAATGCTAATTTTTTATCAATATCTAATCCCTTAGCAATTGCGTCTGAAACAACCGAAACGGAATGATAGCCAATCATACACCAGTTTTCATTTCCCATGTGCGACCAAACGGGCAACGCCTTATGTACACTTTGTTTATAGTGATTTAACATAGAGTTGACAAACTGAGTGCTTCGTGCAGGTTTTATCAGATTCATCAATGGGTGTTGCGCACGAAACGTATCCCAAACCGAGAAAACTGTGTAGTTGGTTTGTCCGTTCTCGGCTTGATGAATGTTGTGGTCTATGCCACGATAGCGTCCGTCAATATCTTGATAAACAGAGGGGTTTATCATGGTATGATAGAGTGCTGTATAAAAAATATATTTTGTCTCTTCGTCTGCTTCAAATTTGATGCAGCTAAGCTCTTTTTCCCATTTCTGTTGCGTTTCGTTACGAATATCGTCGAACGATTTTCCGGCAGTTTCAGCTTCAAGGCTTTTCATTGCACCTATGCAATCCACAGGGGAGAGTGCCACTTGAATTTCGAGGGGTTTGCCGTCTGAAAAATCGAAGTTGAAATAGGCTGTCAGATGTTTTCCGAACATTTCGGGGAAGTTTTTGGTCATATCAAATTTTCGCCAAAAACCGTTATATAGAACTTTTTCGTTGTTACGACAACCATAGTTTTGGATAGGTTTTGAAAACTTCAGGGCAAAATGTGTGTAATTCATTCTTGACCATCCGCGCGTGATACGGTAACCTGTAAGGGTGTATTCATCTTCGACACGTAGGTTTGCCATTAGAACTTTGCCGTCGTAATTGTAAATTCCGTAATCCAAATCAATGATGATATGTCCTGTTTTTGTGTTTTGCGGGAAAGTGTAGCGATGTACGCCTACACGTTCAGTCGCAGTCATTTCTGCAAGAATATTATAGTCTTGTAAAAGAACGGAGTAGTAACCAGCTTGGGCGTTCTCATTATCGTGACTAAATCGTGAACGGTAGCCACTCTCGGGGTTTTCTTCGGTTCCCATATCTAATTTTACTTCGCCAGTCATCGGCATAATCAGGATATCGCCTAAATCGGAGTGTCCTGTTCCGTTGAAATGGGTGTGACTGAACCCTATAATGGTTTTGTCATCATATTGATAACCAGCACAATATTTATATGCGTCGGGCTGATAAACACCGTCAATATTGTGAGGAATCATTTCCGTATCGGGGCTTAATTGAACCAAGCCGAAAGGAGCACAAGCTCCCGGAAAAGTGTGTCCCATGCTTTTAGTGCCAACCATGGGGTTTACGTAATTTACGAACTTTAAATCTTGACTAAATAAGTGATTTTGAGACATCAATAGTAGTATAAGCAATAAATAGGATATTTTATTCATGTTTTTGTTATAAGTGAGTAAAGTTTGATTCCAAATAGAAAAACTTACTGATAATTCTGCTATAATTCCGAATCATAAAGTTACTGAAATTTGTGTAAAACGGAACAGTTTTAAAATAAATAAGGGTTGAAATTTGCACTTTAACCCCTATTTTAATAGACACTACAAAACACCTTATGATATATCCTACTTCATTAATACAGTTGCTATGACAACAGCGACAGATGCTTCTAACATTGTGGTAATAGTACTTCATTCAGGCTTTTCAAGTCGAAGATATCCGTCAAGTTTGCTTTGATTTGTGTTCAAAATATATTGTTTCCCAAATCATAAGATATAAAAACCCATGTGCAAAGAAAATGTCATATTGTTTATCTGAGACGGGAAATATTCTTTAATGTTGTTTTGCATATATCCCACTCCTAAACCCCAATGAAAATCTGATAGATGAATTTTTAGCAAAAG
The DNA here is from genome assembly GCA_012519055.1 of Bacteroidales bacterium. Lineage (NCBI taxonomy): Bacteria > Pseudomonadati > Bacteroidota > Bacteroidia > Bacteroidales > Bacteroidales bacterium. The sequence continues at coordinate 49,748 of JAAYQU010000010.1, forward strand.
ATCCATATAACAGTTTTCAAATTTAAAAAAGTTTGAAAAGGCATTCACACCTACTAGTTCTGCACCTAACATCAGGTTTTCGCTCTCATTTTTATAAAAACAATATCCTAAACCGAGCATTGCGCCAGAATAGCCCTTACTGTAGCTAAAAATTGCTTTTTTATCTATTAGTTTATTGTAATATGTAACGTTGTATCCGAGGGAAAAGTCAAATTTGTTGAAACGGTAATTGACAAATAAGTTAGTGTATAGTCCATTTGATACACTACCTGATTTTAGGCTTGTAAAACCACCATAATTTCCTCCCATTCCCAATGAAGGTTCAGTATTCTCTTGTGCCGACAGTGCTATAGAACTAAGCGTCATCAATAATACAAAAATCTTAGTTTTCATAATTTTAGCTGTTTTTAATGTTATTAGATTTTTCATTATACTTAAACTGACGTTGATTATGTGCAAGTATATGCCTTTTAAAAGTATAAAGGGATACCATTTGTCCTCTTTAACAAATAAATAACATGGTTTTGCAGATTGCGTTATTGTGGATAATACCGATTGGACTATTTTAAAATTACAATTGGTATTAAACCATTAAGAAGTTAAGAGATATTAAGAAAAAAGAGACGGAGCATGCTCCGTCTCTACAACATCCTAACACTCAATTGTTCATTGCTAAAGTGCCCAGAGAGCATAAATATTAATCACTTTCGACTCATATTCATTGAGATATAAAAACTTCTCTATAACACTTCTTTGTTCTGGTGTCAGAGATTTTAACCAAGTGTCAGTGTATTTTGGATCTATAGAAAAGAGCATTCGTATAAGCTCTTTATGCTCATCTGGTGCGTTTGCTATTTCGGGAATTAGTTTTGATTTGTTCTCTAATTTCTTAGCTAAATAGCTGCTTAACTCGTTCTTTAAATCGGTGCGATTGTAGCGTCTTAGTACTTCCATAATATCTTGTAATAAGAAATATGCAAGTTGTTCTTCTCGTACATAACCGTTCTCAATTAAAGGATCGGGTTGTAAAACGAAATTGATTTCTTGAATAGCGTTTATAGCAGCCAGACGCGCTATGCTATCAGCAGCTGTAATATCGCCTGTTTCGTAATATGTTCTGATAGCATTGCGTGAGAAATAATCAATGGGCAGTCTTTCTATCGGAAGAACCTCAAATGAACGTTTCATAACTTCAACAGCCTTATCTTTTTCTCCCTCTTTAAGAAGTTGATCGGCGAGAGCAGTAAATTTGTCCCGAAGAGAGACTGTGCGTAGTGATCTGATTTCAGTCCACTCGTAATAAACATCCATGTTGTTTAAGTTCCTGTACATGAATTTGTTCATTAGGTTGTCGTACAAGATATCGGTGTTGATACTTCCGTCTCCGCCAGTTTCGTTTTTGATTGGGACAAATCGGTATGCAAATCCCTCATTTTGAGAATATTGTCTTAATAATTCAGTAAATACTCCGGCACCGGCAGTCGATGTGGTATAGATAGGACGTTCCCAGTCGTTGTTTGCAAAAAGATCTAACATAGCTAAATCAGATTTACCTATGACATTGTCTTTTATTTCAAACACAATGTTGTCAACGATTTTAGCGGAATCTTTTGGTTGCACTGTTCCAGAGGCTAAAACTTTCTGTTTGTCAACGGGAATTATAAGTCGTCTTGCCGGTAAATAGCTTTCTCCAGTTGTAAGTTTAGTACTCATATTGTCGTCTAAGACAAATTTCATTGCAAGTTTTGCAGGAAGTGGCGCTGATCCAATTAGATCCTGAACACGACTTGTTTCAGACTCTAATTGTCTGGCTTTCTGCTCATTAATCTTGTATTTAACTATAGCATCTCTTTGCGTCAACATGCGTGAAAGACCTATAAGCTGGGCTGGATATATTCTATCTCTATCTTCTTTAAGTTGATTCCATGTTGTGGATTCGCTTTTGGGAAAATCGCTTTTACTTAGTGTCGATACTAACAGATCATACAAATTGTTGTATGGTTCTTCTAACGATTTCTTTGAAGCCTCGTATTTTTCGTTAATATACAGCTCTTTACGGTCGAAAACATAAACCATGTCTCTCGTTCCCATGACATATTTTTCGGGCTCCATTGTAAATTTAACGGGTGTGCTTTCCCAGACTTGCCGTCTCAGTTGGTTTATGTACCAATCGGTACTTAAATATGGAAGACACAATACCCTTACATCAGTCCTAACACCTTCAACCTCTTGTATATACCATATTGGGAATGTGTCGTTATCGCCCATAGTAAAGATAATGGCGTTTTCGTCGCAGGAATTCAGGTAGTTGTATGCAAAATCGCGTGCCATGTAACGTCCTGATCTGTCGTGGTCGTCCCAGTTTTCAGCACCCATAATTATTGGAGCACCTAACATACAAACTGTCGTTGCAGCAACAGCTGACACTTTGCTGTTTATAACCTTTTGTAGTAGCTCGTACAGAGCCAAAACCGCCATCCCTATCCAAATTGTAAAGGCATAGAACGAGCCAGCATAGGCATAGTCTCGCTCACGTGGCTGTATCGGCGTTTGATTCAGGTATATAACAATTGCAATTCCTGTTAAGACAAACAGAAGCATTACAACCCAAAAATCTTTTTTGTCTCTGAAGTATTGATATAGTAGCCCAACTATCCCAAGAATCAGTGGTAAGAAATAGTATTTGTTGTTGGCTTTGTTTTCCCACGAGTCGGGTAGGAGTGACTGATCTCCAAGTCGGGCGTTGTCGATAAAAGGTATTCCGCTTATCCAGTTTCCATTTGCCAACTCTCCGTGTCCTTGAATATCGTTCTGGCGACCGGCAAAGTTCCACATAAAGTATCGGAAGTACATAAAGCCAAGCTGATAGTTAATTAAAAACTTAACGTTTTCTCCAAAAGTTGGTTTTATTCTCGTTTCAGGTTCTTGTCCGTAGTTTATTGTGATAGGAGTACCCTTTATATTTGCCCAACGTTTATACTCTTCAATGTGTGTTTCGTTAGCTGAGAACATACGTGGGAAAAGCATATAAAATCTATCATCGTATTTAATGTTCATACCATTGTCGAACGGAACATATTTGCCATCTTTTGGTCGGTATGATATTTTTGGAGTGCTACTTAACGCCGGTGCAGAATAGACATGACCGTAGAATAGTGGTCTGTCGCCGTACTGCTCGCGGTTTAGATACGACAGCAGACTGAACATATTTTCCGGATTGTTTTGGTCCATCGGGGGATTTGCATTTGAACGTATAACGGTCATTGCATAAGAGCCGTATCCTAAGATTATAAGCGAAACGCCGAGTAGTACGGTGTTTAGTACAACTTTTTTCTTTTTGTAGGTTCGGTGTATTCCCCAAATAAGTCCGCCAATCAGCAATATTGCAAATATCGCCATACCTGTTCCATAAGGCATTCCTAAACCGTTGATAAAGCCAAGTTCAAACCATGATGCTATTTTTACAGTATATGGAATTATGCCGTACATTATTGCTCCAAGGATAACAACGGATACTAATAGTGCGCCAATAACTCCTTTGGTGCTGGGTTCGTATTTTTTGAAATAATATACCATAACAATTGCGGGAATTGCCAACAGGTTTAAAAGGTGGACACCTATTGAAAGCCCCATGAGATATGCGATTAGGAGAAGCCATTTGTTTGCCGACGGTTCGTTGGCAACATTCTCCCATTTTAAAATTGCCCAAAAGACGACTGCTGTAAAGAGTGACGATAGAGCGTAAACCTCTCCTTCAACAGCCGAAAACCAGAATGTATCAGAAAAAGTGTATGCAAGCGCACCTGTTAGACCTGCTCCCATGATAGCCAATGTTTTACCAACTGTTTCGCTGTTATCGGGGTCTATCAGTTTCTTGGCTAAGTGTGTGATTGTCCAGAAGAGGAACATAATTGTAAAGGCACTTGCCAGTCCGCTCATTATGTTAACCATTGTGGCAACATCTGCGGGAGTGGGGGCGAACATTGAAAATAGTCGTCCCATCATTAGAAACAGTGGGCTTCCTGGTGGGTGGCAAACTTCCATTCGATAAGCCGAGCCAATAAACTCGCCACAATCCCAAAAGCTTGTTGTGTAAGGTATTGTGCTTAGATACACAAAGGCAGAGATGGCAAATGTCAGCCAGCCGCCTATCAAATTCATTTTTCTGTAGTTCATTGTAATTAAGTGTTTTTGCAGTTCGCTACTAAATGGCAAAGCTACAAACTTTTTTAAATTTTTTATAGACAATTTGACGAATTAAAAAATAGGTAGAATTGTAACATCTTACCAAAACTGTTAGTTAGGGAAATATATAGTGCGTTTTAGTAATATAAAATTGTGAAAATTAGCGTGTTATAAATAAAGTAAGTTGAATGGATATTAAGTTTGATTAAAGTTACTGTTGAATTTATTTAACTAAACTTTAACATAGGTGGATGTTTTTACGAACAGTAATCTATACTATATTGCAGTGCTCTATTACTATTTTGAAATTTTCACTTCAGTGGCTGCATTTGCAAATTTTGGACTCGATTCTAAAACATAATTTTCGGAACATTATCATTTTTTACGGCTTTGTTAATTTAGAGTGTTTTAGTTCAATGAACATGATTCTGTAAGTGTTGCGTTTATGTTGTCTGTGTCGTAAAAGATTTTATATTGAAAATACTCATTTGGTTTTTCGTCACAAGAAACAGAAAATCTAAGTATAAAGTAATTAATCATCTCCATCGGGATTTTGTTGTTATCTTCAACAGATTTAAGAAAGTTCATTTGCGAGTCTAACATCTTAATTTGATCTATCATCTTATATCCATGTTTTTTTCTGTATTTTTTCTCATAAATAATTTTCATGTCTTCTGTGTAACAACATTGATACGGCATATTACTGCTGGTAAAAACTATTTCAAACGAATATGAACATATCAATAAGCTATCATCTGTTTTATTGCACTCGGTAATGATATTCTCTTTTATTTCGGAAAACTGTTTGTCGTTCCATATTTGGGTAAAAATTTCGAATTGGATAGTGTCAAGTTGCTCATGTATGTCATCGCAATACATTTGAGAATGGGCGAGTTTTGCAGAACAAATTATTATGAGAGATATAATTATTCTTTTCACTTTTAATACTTTTATTTATCCTATGGTATAACATTGTTCGTACTATCTGGCTTAGGAGCAAATGCTCTGAAGTGGAAAACTTCATTTAGCACCAATGTCTCATCTGTTTTCGGTCGTATTGCCTTTGTAATTACAAAGGTGGTATCGTTTTGTATCTCGCCTATACTTAAATAAGCAGGCATTCCTCCTCCTGATGATGGATACCACTTTTCATATCGTATCTCATTATCAATTATTTGAAAAATTCCCCAACACGATTTATGATTTTTAATCGTGTTAAGAAACGTTTCAGATGTAAATAAATCGGCTTCTAGCTCGTCAAACCCTACTGAGCCAGGTCTTCCGCCACCACCGTAAAGTAGTAGCCCGTTTCTGTAAAAAAATAGTGTAGATATCACTGAGTTATTTAAATCCATCACATAATAGTATCCATCAATTCTTAGCTGGTTTCCGATGTAGGGCTCTTTTTTTAGAGTCAGCTTATCATCTGCCAATATATCTCTTATACAGCTGCTTGAGTAAAGCAATATTCCGATTAGTAGTAATATAAGTCTCATGATCGGTAGATTCAACTAATAAATGTAATTTATTTACTCACAAATTTAGCATAAAAAGTTGCGCCTACGAATAATAATCTATACTTTTATTCATTTATTGTCAAGCAAAGTGGAGGACGGTTTGTAGAATTAACCATGCCCAAAAAACGATTCAGAAAAATATACGTCGAGATAACCAACGAGTGCAATCTCAGTTGTAGCTTCTGTTCAGTATCCGAACGGGAAAAGCTGTATATGTCGGTTGCCAATTTTGAGCTGATATTGCAAAAGACGCATCAGTTTACCGACTATATTTATCTGCACGTTAAAGGTGAACCTCTTTTGCACCCGAACCTGAGCGATATACTCGATCTGTGCGCACAATACAAACTTAAAACAGTTTTGGTAACAAACGGAACTTTACTAAACAGCGCAAGCGATATTTTGATTTCAAAAACGGCTATTAAGCAGATTAACATATCGTTACACTGCTATAGCGAGTTGCCGAAAAACCTGTCAAAAGAGCTTTACTTGCAAACCGTGTTCAGTTTTATAAGGTTAGCGCACAGAGAGACTGATATTGTAATATCGCTACGATTTTGGAACCAATCTAATGACAGTAGAGAGACACATCTATCTAATACAGAGCTTTTTAGAGCCATTGAAACAGAGTTTAATTTAGATTTTAGCATTGCAGAAACGCTAAAACCCGCCGTAGGGTTGAAAATAAACGACAAGTTGTGGTTGAATTCCGATTTTGAGTTCCAGTGGGCTAATCTCTCTCTGCCTATTTTAGGAACCAAAGGAACTTGCTTAGGGCTACGTGACCAAATAGCAATATTAAGTGATGGCACGGTCGTTCCATGCTGCATTGATAGTGAGGGAGTTATTAATTTGCAAAATATTTTTGAGCGCGACTTGCAGGAGATTATCAATTCCCCAAGAGCAACGGCTATTATTAACGGGTTTAGAAATTTTCAAAAAGTTGAGCCTCTTTGCCAAAGATGCAGGTTTTTTGATTAATAATTACGAGTTACGAGTTACGAGTTACGAATTATGAATTACGAATTACGAGTTACAAGTTACGAATGAAGAATTGTTAATTAGTTAGCTGATTATCATGTCAATAGCCATGACTTTTAAGTCGTGGAATGTGATTATGTGTGTGTTTAGTGGGCTTTAGCCCAAACATGAAATAGAAATTAAATTATTCAAACATATGGAAATACTTGTAATACAGAAGCAATCACACAAAACAACAAACTGGTCGGGAGGAACCACCACAGAGCTTTTTATCTATCCAAAAGGAAGTGACTATCAAAAGCGAAACTTTCTGTTTCGTGTAAGCACGGCAACCATCGAGATTGAGGAGTCTCAGTTTACAAAACTTGCCGATGTAAATCGCGAGATAATGATTTTAGACGGAGAAATAGAGTTAATACACGAGGGGCGTTATTCCAAAACGTTAGGTAAGTTCGATACCGACACATTTTCCGGAGAGTGGGATACCCGAAGCATTGGCAAGGCTACGGATTTTAACCTAATGACAAAAGGTAACGTAAGAGGTCATATTAGACACTTGGGGTTAAGCGCAGAAAGTGCTCAAACAGTGAACTTTAGCACAAAAACACAGAAAGCTCTTTTTTACATCTATTCTGGCAAGTTACAAATATGTGACAAAATAGTAGATAGTGGCGATGTTCTATTTTTTGACACTCCGTCTAATCATGAAAACGTTGATATTAAGGCTGTCACGAAAGCGGATGTTATTGTTGTTGAACTCACCTTAATCAATTAGCAATTAGCAATGTGCAATGAACAATTGAGTTAAAACTTTAAAGATTTACCCCTTTTCTACTATTTCTATCTCCTCATCGGTTAAATCATATAGTTTATACACCATTTGGTCTATTTCGCGGTCGGTTGCAGAAATTTGTTCTGCGATAGTGGTAGCTTTCTCTTTTTCGGCGTGAAAGTAATCTTCCCACTCTGTCTCTTGTGCCAACGATAATTTAACTTTTCTTTTACGTAGTTCATTAAGGAACTCGTTGAACGAAAGTGTATGCCACTCTTGCAGCCGATTAGGTATTTTGTCAATCTCAAAACGGCGTTCAAGCATACGTGTAAATTTTTGCAATATTTCTTGCAGAGACTTGTTTAACGAAAGCATTTGGTCGGCTTTGTCGATAAAGGGTTGTTGGTCAATGTCTTTATATTTAAAAGGTGTTTTTTCACTTATAGGATTATAGAAGTGCATTGTTCTTATTGCCATTGCGAAGACAAAATGGAAAACATACCAGTTTATTAATTTAGAATTAATTATGCACCATGTGAATTTATTAGAAATCTCTAACTCTGTGCTTAGCTGATTTACAGTATTAGCTATAGTAGTAACATTAATATGCTCCTTTGAGGGAATGCAAGCAGTTATTTTGATATGCTCAACAGGATACAATATGTGTGCAATAATATTTTGTACAATTAAAGTATTCTCCTTTATAAAAGCATTATCTGTTTGTACCCATTTTTTATCAATCTTGCCTTTGAATTTGTAAATTTCAAACCTATTAAATTCAGCACCTCCGATCATATTATAATCTCCGTAGCTTGTTATGTGTTTTTGGTTAGGTACTCCTGCGATATTTTTGTAAGCTGAATTCAAAGAAGTACTTGAATTTAACATTTTTTTAGCAATACTTAATGTCTTAGATGTTTCTCTTGCTGGTAAAAAATTGAAAATTTCTACATACTTGTTATCAACAAAATCTAACTCTTGTATTGTATTTTCAAATCTAAAGCCAGTTTTGTATTCCTTAGAATAACAATGAGATAAAGCAAAAATAACCTGTTCTAATAATACTTCATTCCATACTTTACCACAATCAATAACCATATACAAGTGTTTGTATATTTCATATCTGATTACATCCCAATTTGAAGCATACAATAAAGATTTAGGGACAATGTACGACAGAACCCCTTTCGTGTTAATTAAAGATTTCCCTATTTTAATAAATAAAATTGCTGTATCGTTTGATGCTATACCATATTTGTCCAAGTATCTTCTTTCCTTTTCTTCTAATTCTCTCCCTCTTACATACGGCGGATTTCCAATCACCACATCAAACCCTCCTTCAGCAAATACTTGTGGAAATTCGGCTTCCCAATTAAACGCTTTATCTCCTGCTACTTCGGGGTCGTCAATCAGTGAATTTCCACATTTAATATTGTCGTTAAGGTCGTTTAATTTTCTTTGCGGGCGTGCAGTGCGTAACCATAGAGAAAGTTTGGCAATTTCAACACTCTCTTCGTTTAAGTCAACGCCAAAAAGGTTGTTTTCTAAAATACTAATTTCAATATCTCCAAACACAATAGAAGCGCCGGTAACTTTGGCAATAAGTTCATCTATATAGCGGTGTTCTTTGATAAGAAAGTCGAGCGCTTGATTCAGAAACGCTCCCGAACCACATGCGGGATCGCAGATTGTAAGTTTCAATAACCAAGCGCGATACAACTCTAACTTATTGAGTAGAGTTTTTTTAGTTGAAGTGTTTCTTTTTCTGTCTGTGATGTAATCTTCTTCTACAATGCCCAACTCCTGTTTTTTCTCGTCACACAATTTGCCAACTGTGTTTTCTACAATGTACTTGGTAATATATTTAGGAGTATAATATATTCCGTCTTTTTTGCGCTTTGTTTTGTTTTTATCAACCTCTTTTCCTTCGAGATTAGCTTTTATCTCCTCTATTTCGTTGAGTGAATGCTCAAAGATATGCCCCAAGATATTTACATCTACTTCGCTTGCATAGTCATAGTTGGATAGTTTTAACGTGTGTTCGTGTAACACAGCATCATCAATTATAATGGAATCGAGTATGGTGTCGGGTTTAAATAGTCCGCCGTTGTATGCATAAACATCGTCATTTTTGCCTTTATGTCCAGTGTTCATATATTTGAAGTACAACTTAAATCGGTCGTATAGAGGTATATATGCATCTAACTCTTGCAACTGTTTCCATTGGTGCAAAATTTTTCGCATAGAATTGGGAGGTAGCAGGTTTCTGTCTTCGGCAAAGAAAATAAATAGAAAGCGGTCTAACAGTTTTTGAGACTTCTTGAAAAGCTCTAACTCGTCATGTTCGGGATTTAGTTTTACAATATTGCGAAATAGCTCTTGTTTAAATTGTGAATAATCTTCGTACAACTTTTTAGTTATCTCATCTTCCTGACTGATAGAGGCTGTTTTTATTTTTTTTGGTAAATCGTCGGCGATATTTTCATAAGCCAAGCATAACCATAATATTTTGAATTGTTCTTCAGTAAGCGCGAAAAGATTAAACTCTATGTGCTCAATGGCATTATCGATATAGAAACGAAGTTTCTCGAAATTAGAGATGATAACATATGTACAATCGGGTTGATTGTTTTTATATCCGAATGCTTGGTCTTCAACTTTATCGAGGTCGATGGTGTTTGTTCCTTTCAACTCTATTACAGCCTTTACTTTGTTGTTTATGAGGATTGCCCCATCGGCTTTTTTTGAATCTTTTACGTTTTTGAATTCAGTAGTTAAGTTAAAGTTCTCTTGTGGATTGAGTTTATAACCAAGAACGTTTACAAAAAGATCGTTTAAAAACCCTCCTTGATATTGCTCCTCATTGCTTTGTCGAATATTCTCCTGTATTTCAGGGTTATGAAATGTTTTTTTGAATACCTCATAATTTGTTAATATATTTTCACTATTAAGATTGCGGAGATATTTGTTTAATACAGTTTGTTGAAAAAAAGCCATTGGTTCGAATTATAATTGTTTATGCAAACCTACGAAAACATTTGCTAATATAGAGAGTTAAAGGTTATTTTTCATGCGCGTTTGTCCGATTATGATCTTCATTTATAGGGCATGACAATCAAAAAAAGTGTTTGCTTTATGTTAACTTTCATTGTTCGTTCGTTTTAGCGAATATACCGTTTTCGTGTCAACATTCTCATAATCAATCAGGTCAATGGTTAACAAATCGACAATAATATCTTCAGCATGTTTTAGGTTAATCGAGGCTTTTCGACAAAATTTAGATATAGTTATATGCTCGTGCTCTTTTAGATAGTCAATTAAAATATTGTGCTCCCTTTCTAACTCTATAAACATGCCGAGAGGCGATTTTTTCTTTCTCCACGATTTAACTAACAATTTATTTGCCAATATATTATTATCATTTTGTCGAATATAAACCGTCCACTTTCCGTTTTCGTTTGGAGCAGAATAGGGTTTGTTGTTTCCCTTTTCAACAATCACTTCAACTACGGTCTTTCCCTCAACTATCCATGTTTTTGCCTTACATCTGATTTTTGGACGTGTGTACATTTGCATAGCGGCATCTATCATATGTAGCTCCTCTTCGCTTCGCACGCCGGCAATAACGCCGTTGTCTTTTACGCCTATTAGGAGACGTCCGCCATCTGTGTTAGCAAATGCAGTTAGCGAGCGAGCAATCTTTTTCGCATCTGTAATAGCAAACTTAAAATCTTGCTGCTGGTGCTCTCCCTCTTCTATTAGCTTATGTATGTAGTGTTTTTTCACGTGTTTTTTAATTGTTGATAGCCACGTCTGCTCATTCGTTTAATAAGAGACAGGGCATGCCCTGTCTCTACTTGCAACTTTTACCTTTTACCTTTTAACTCTATTGATATTCATCTGACACTTATTGCAATCAAATTCCAATTTGTATTTTCGCTCTTTGTGCGTTAAAAATAGTGGAAATTTTGGTAAATCCTGTTTGTTAGTTTTTTTTAGGCACATTCCAAGTTCAAACATAATGCAATATTTAGTTGTCATAACCGTATATTCGTCACTTTTGGGTTTCTCTACCTCAAAAGCATTTTCAACTACAGAAACGCCCCGTTTTTTATAAAATTGTTGCGCAAGACTGTTTGAGACGTTTTCTTGATAATCGACAGCTGATTTATAGAAATTAGATACTTTAATTTGTGTTACATCTCGATTTTCGAGATGCAACGAGCGAATTTTATTCTCCAAATCAGTTGTTATTTCGCGCCTAATGCTGTTTATTGCCGATATGGGCACATGCGGAACCGTATCGCCCTCTATTTCAATAGACTGCAAAACAAAACATGTGTCGCCAAGTTTAGAGAGCTGAGTTTGCCACGCCTCTCGCGCTTTGGCTTGATTTTGAGCAACTTCGGTAAATGCAATCTCCTTTTCTACTTCAACATCGCCCGATTTTGCTATGACCGTAATTTTTTGCGCTGTGAAATTAACCTTTATATCACAGGGAATTTTTCTGCCATTGTTCGACTTCTCAACCTGTTTAATAAATTCGTGGTCACGGTTTCTGTATATTTCGGTGCCTGTTTTTATTCCCTCGATATTTTGGGGCAGATAACCTTTCTCCGATTTTCCTACTATTTGCGTTCCCAACAGTTCACCTTGATATTGGAAGCATATTCCATCGCCATTTACAAGTACGATGTTGGAATTAATTGAGAACCAGTTGTTTCCGTATTTAGTAACCTTGCCAATATATTTCCCCATCGATTTTGGGGAGATTTCATTTATCAACCCCTCGGTTCTGCCTTTGTAGAAGTAGGTTGAACTTCCGCGGTTAAAACTCTTTTCAGGGTCGGGGCTAAAACCTATTGTGCAGATACCTTTTGAAGCTCTTTGATAATCAGGGTTTTTGCTGATAAAACTGTTCAGCAAATTGCTGTAATGTGCAGTTATGTTTTTTACGTATATTGAATCTTTAAGTCTCCCCTCGATTTTAAATGAGGATATCCCCGCTTTTATTAAATCGCTCAGAATAAGGCTTGTATCCAAGTCGCTTAAAGAGAGCAGGTGACTGTTTTTCCTGATAACTTTCCCCTCTGAATCGATTAAATTGTACGCAAAACGACACGGTTGTGCGCAATTACCCCTGTTGGCACTACGATTGCTCATATCGTAACTCATATAGCAATTGCCACTATATGAGACACATAGAGCCCCGTGGATAAAGGCTTCTAACTCTAAGGAGGTGTTGTTTTTAATTTCGGCAATCTCGGTCAGACTAAGCTCGCGTGCTAAAATCACCCTCGAAATACCTGTATTTTCCCAAAATTTAATACGCTCAAAAGTTGCGTTGTTCGCTTGCGTACTCATATGAAAGCAGATAGGGGGCAAATCCATTTCCAAAATTCCTGTATCTTGGATAATTATGGCATCGACACCTAAGTTCCATAAATCTATTAGTATGTCTCTTATCTGTTTTTCTTCATTGTCAAAAAAAATTGTATTAACGGTTACATATACCTTAACATTAAATAGATGAGCATATTTAATTACCTTTTCGATATCGGCGAAATTGTTTGTTGCCTGTTCGCGAGCACCAAATTTTGTAGCACCCATATAGATAGCGTCAGCTCCATGATTTATGGCATCAATGGCTGTTGCTGCGTTTCGTGCAGGTGCTAATAGCTCGAGTTTTTTCATTAGTTAGTTGTTTTTGAAAACGTCTGACTTAAAAAATTTTTTCTACTCCTCCTTTTCGTCAATAAAAAGAATCATTGGCTTGATATTGTGGCTCTTAATATATTTGCCGGTATATCTTTTGGGTTGCTTTGCAGATATCTGTTCTAATAATTTTATGAAATCAATTTTTTGAGCACCTGTAGTAAGAGAGTCTAAAGTTAGTGTTGAATCTGTTTCTATATTGTTAGAATATTGGACAAATGTGTATATCTCATGTTCTTTGTTTTCACTAAAATTGTGTTCAGGAATATCAATATCATTGGTTATTATGGCAACAGTTCCTTCGATATTAAGATTATTATTGACAGACGATAAAAATGATAAATTAAACCATGTTGATTTATTCGTTGTATCAGAATTCGTTGGTAGCCAATAGTTCCCATCTTTCCAAGTTATGCCCCTTCCGTTAAAACATAGAACAACGTTTTTGTAATTTTTTTCTTCTATAAGTTCATTTAAATCGAATAGCAGCAGACGTTCCAATGATTTTTTTGTTGTGTTTTTAAATTTACTTATATCAACGTTTGAACAACTTTCTAAGAACTCAACAAGGTTAATACACATACTATCTGAATTATACATCCCGTCAAATGAAAGTACAAGTATATCTTTTATTGGCAAAATTGTTTTTTCAATGTCCTCGGCGTAGGCTATATTAAATGTCTTAACAGACTGATTGTTAAACATATCAGTTACTTCAACTATAATCTTATTGTCGGCAGGTATTGTAATAAGCGTATCAATAAAAACGGTTCTTTTATCAATGCCACTGTAAAGCTGTATGCTGTTGATTAAGACAGAGTTAATATAACTATTGTCGGCAACAAGAAGCTTGATATTAATATCATTTTTATCGGTTTTAATCCACGATGTTTCGAGAGAATCAATTTTAGGTTTAAGTATAACAATTTCAGGTGCAATAGAGTCGTATAACGTTAATGTATAGTACGATATGCTGTTGTTATCATATATATCTACGGTTGATATGTAAACTGTATCGTTAGATGGATATGGTATTTTGGCATCGAAAGTTCTTGTATCGCTATTTAGAGCATTAATATCGTTTACAGTTAATTCGATAATTGAGGATTTTTCATCGTAACTTCCTGTTATTCTGATAGAATCCTCTTTTTGTTTTACTCCCAAGTAGGTGTTCAAGTAAATTTCTGGTTTTGTGATAGTTAGAACGGGTGGTTCTATCTCTTTACTTAGCAGTGAAACTATTTCTCGAGCTCTGTTTAGTTGCCAAGTAGGTGTTTTTTCTGTTTTAAGATTTAAAAAAGTGTGTAAATCTGTAAACACTTCATCTTCATTATTTAAACGCAGATTAACGATTGCTCTGTTAAATAGTGCGTCTGTGTTGTTGCTGTCGGTTTTTATAATATAATCGTAATCATTGCACGCGTTGTTGAGTAATCCTATAAAACGATAAAACCGTGCCCGGCGCTCAATGAATTTTATGTCGTGTGTTAAATTGTATAGCGTGGTTGCTTCCGATACTGCATCATGCCACATATACCAAGACGTAAAGATTGACATTCTGATTTTCATCAACTCAGGATTGTTGAACAGCTCAATTCCTTCTGTAGCGACCTCCATGGCAGCATGTTCATTACCCGTTTGCAGTAGCAGATTGGCATAACTTATATAGGCATCGGGATTTGTTTTATCTTTTTCGATAGAGCTTCTGTAAAAAATCCCTGCATAGTCTGTCATTCCAAGAGAATCAGATGCTACGGCTTTGGCATAAATAAGTTTAGGGTTTTGATTATAATTTTGGTGATTTTCAGACAGCAGTAGTGCATCTTCAGCCTGCCCGACAGATGAGTATGTGAGCATTAGATAGTATATAGATAGTTGATTTGTAGAGTCTCTTTCGTAAGATTTCAGTAAATATGGCAAGCTCTCTTTATATCTGTGCTGTTCGTACAACAATCTTCCGGCAGCTAATCCCTCTTTTGATTTGTCGTTGGAGTATTTATAAGCTTTTATGTAATCATCTATGGCTTCGTCGTATTTTCCTTGCTTTTCATATATCTCTCCTCTGATGAAATAAGCTTCGTCTAACTGTTTGTTTACTTTTATAGCCTTGTTTATTTGTGCAATACCATTTTTATAATCGTTTGCAGCAATTGCTTCCTTGCCTTTGTCTAGAAGCTTATGCGAATAAAAACGACTTACGCAGGAGGTTAAGGCTATTAAAGCTAAAAACAGTAATGATAAATGCCTATTCATTTATATACTTATTACGCTATTTTGCAAAATTGCATAAAAAAACAATACAAAGTTTCAGTCAAATAACAAATAAGGACACCCTTTTGCAAGTGATGTCCTTATTGTCTAACCAAAACCAAAATTGCTATGAAAAAGCTTCTTTAATTCTTTCCTTAATTCGCGCTTCCATTTTATTTAGGAAGTGCGTTTTTGTTAACCGCGATGGAGACAGTTTTAAATTTCACAAAAGCTTCTGAAGCGTATAAGTATCCATCGTACTTATGATTTTCCGGACCCCAGCTGTTTTTTACTTTGTAATATTTTGTTCCATTTTGGTCTTTATATATACCTACAATATGCATGCCATGATCGTCGGTTGTTTTAAAATTATCGAAATCAATTTGTCTAATCTCTTGTGTAATATTTTTTTCAGGCACTGGGCTATCGAAGCTAAACATTTGTTTTTGACGCTCTTCTTCACTCATTGCTTCCCAGCGAAGTCTTTCACTTCCCGTTAATTCTTCTATTTCAGTTTCCGGAACAATGGCAAGACCGTTTTTCCAAGAGAAACCTTTTTCGCTTACGTCGGCTGCCCAGCTAATTCCGTATCCTTGTTCTATTGCGTTGTCAATAACTTTCATCATCTCATTCAAAGGTAGGTTTTGAAAACGTTTCCATGACCAATTGTCAGGAACTTCTAAAACGAACTCTTCATAAAATGGATGATGTGTGAAAGAAGTTATATAAACGTAATCGTCCGGATTAATGCCAATATACCGATCTGCGTACTCTCTTGGTGTCATATTTTTACCATCGTATTCGAAAGTCTCGGGTACAACACCTAAGTATGCGTCAAGGATTGCGTTATATCCGGCTTTCCAAGCAGTTGATAATCCTCTGTTTGGATTTGAAATAATAGCATCAACGTATGCTTTTAAAACTTTGTCAAGTTCGCCGTGTACGTGTTTATCTGTTCCGTAATTTAATCCGGGATATGCCTCTTCGGGCATTGCACCATATTTCTTAATTATATCAAGTACGTCATTCAAAGCTCCTCCACCACTAAAATTGTTGCTACCGTGCATACGAACATAAAGGTCAGCCTTTTCTTCATAAACTTTTCGCACAACGTACATTTCGCTGATATCAATCAAACCTTTACCTGCCTTTAGAACTTCACTTTCAACAAAAGAAGCAGTAGCAAAACTCCAACATGTGCCACTACGGTACTGGTTTTTTACGGGCGACACTTCAATCTCTTTAACTAAAGTAAACTCATACCCCTTTTCTTTTTCTTTCGACTTTTCTTTTTTTGCAACTGTTACTAAAGGTACTGTCAGCAATAAGAGAATTATTAATCTTTTCATGGTTTTGGTTTTTTATCTAACTCAAATGCAAAATTAACAATTTTTTAACAAATATGATAAAAAAATAATCCTCGGCAAAATAAGTTTTAATAAAATCATAATTGTTGTTGATAATCAGAGATTTGTGTAAAATAGGCCTACTGTTCTATATTAAACTAATAATTTTTGTCAAATCATGGCATAAATTATGAACACTTGGTTTAATATTTTATTCAATATATTTGTAGTATATAAATTCGGGTCTAATGTTGTTTTCAAAAAATCAAAAAAATATTATTGCCAGAATATTTTTGCTTGGCTGCTTGCTTTTGCTCTCCTCTGTTGGTTATGGTCAATATGAAAAAGAGGGGTATACATTTATACAAAAGATTAAGACACCGAGGTCTCGAAAGCCAGAGGTGAATGAGATGATGCTTGATCCGCACGGACGTTTTTTAATTCTTACGGTTAGTTCAAATCCAACACACGTCCTTTTTTACCGCCTGTCTGATTGGGAGTTATATAAGGAGTATATGATTCCTGAATGGTTCGACTTGGGAAACTCTTTTGCAGATACCGAAGGAAGATATTTTTTTGTTGAATATGGGCGGTACTCATCAAAGTACAGGCGAATAGATTTATCAACAGACAAAATAGATACTGTTGAATGTAACGTAACTCCCCGTGGATGTTTGCCCAAAGAACCTGCTCTGCCTAAAAAAGAGTTATATACGATTGATAAAAAGTACTATATCGCTATAAATAAAAACAATAGTCGTGATGTTTTGGTGTTTAAAAAGAATGAAGATTAAACTAATTCAAATAGAATACTTGAAGCTAACACGCTATCACAAACATAATTTTACAATCTAAAGCTTATGATAAAAAATGGTTTTATTTGTTTGTTGTTGTGTATAATATCACTACCACAAACATATGCGAAAGATAACAAATTTAAAAAGTTTATCGAGGAGCAAAATCTTATAGAAAAGTACAAGGATTACAATCAGGTTATTGCGTTTGACTCAGCAATTGCTAATGTTCAAGAGACAGGGTTAAGTTATGTGACCCGGAAAACACTTTACGTGTTGATAAAGTCAGAGACAGCATCAGAACTTTCTTCTATAATATTGGATTATGATCCGCTATCGGCTGATATTTCAATAAAGGAGTCATACATTATACGTAAAGACGGCAGTCGAGAGGAGCTTTTTAGCGGAGAAAAAGTTTACGACTATCCTGCACCTGCCAGAATGATTTATTGGGGAGCAAGGCAAAAAATGGTTGAGCCCGGATTGCTACAGAGTGGAGATGCGGTTTATATTGAATATGTAAGAAAAGGTTTTACCTATGCGTTGTTGCAAGCCGATGATGACGATAGATATATCCCACCAATGCGTGGTCACTACTATGATATAGTTGAGTTTTTCGATACAAAGCCAATTCATCAGAAGTATTTCAGAGTTAATTTGCCATCATCAAAAGATTTGGTTTATGAAACATATAACGCTGATTTTAAGGTAAATATAAGCGAAGCTGATGGACAAAAAATCGGGGAGTTCGAGCTTACAGAGATATTGCCACCCAAAAGAGAGTTTAGAAGTGTCGGCAATGTTGAAATTGCGCCAAAGGTAATTGTTACTACAACCAAATTTTGGGAGGATAAGTCGAAATGGTTCTATGGGGTTAACGAAGATTACGGCAGTTTTGAGTCAACACCCGAAATTGATCTAAAAGTAAAAGAGATACTCGAAGGCGCAAAAGATGAGCTTGATTCGATAGGACGTTTAAATCGTTGGGCAGCAGATGAAATCAGATATAGCGGCATTTCAATGGGAGAAGGTGAGGGTTACACTCTTCATTCAGGAGATATGAACTTTACCGACCGTTGTGGGGTTTGTAAGGATAAAGCAGGAATGCTTATTACTTTACTACGCGCAGCAGGTTTTGAGTCGTATGCAGCTATGACTATGGCAGGTTCTAAAATTGAAAATATCCCTGCCGACCAGTTTAATCACAGCGTGACAGTTGTAAAATTGCGTGATGGCTCTTTCAAACTTCTTGACCCAACTTGGGTGTCATTTGTCAGAGAGATGTGGTCGAGTCGTGAACAACAGCAAAACTATTTGATTGGGTCGCCCGAAGGTTGTGATTTAATGATTACACCAATTTCGGCTCCCGAAAACCACTATCTCAAAATCAACAACAATGCAACAGTAGATAATGACGGCAATATAGAGGGAACTATTACCGTAACAGCCGAGGGGCAAAGTGATGCAACAGTAAGATCAATATTTACACGAAGCCGTAAGAATCAATGGGAAAGTAATTTAAGGAATCAGGTTTTGCAATTATATCCCAATGCCGTGATAAGCGAGGCTACCTATTCAGACCCTTATAAATATTATGAAGCACCAGTTTTATTGACTATTAAGTACTCCATACCAGACTTTGTTAAAATAAACGGCAAAACAATGGTTTTAAAAACCATGACAAGCAACGGATTATTCGGTTATGCCCAGTTTTACGATGGATGGAGTAATAGTCATAAAGATCGTAAGTATGAAATAGTCGGGAATTGTTCTCAACTTGTTGAAATAACCGAAAACATATCGCTGCCAGGGAAGGTTAAAATTCAAGGGATTGATGATTTTAACGGGGGAAAACAAGGGAAATACGTTTCAATACAGACCGAAGCAAAAATTGAGAACGGAGAGTTAAAAACAAAATCGACGGAACGTTATGAACAACGAGTATATCCAGCGGAAGCATGGAAAGAGTTTGTTGAGCTTATTGATATTAAAAACAGATTCCGACAAGATTTTATTATTAAGTTCTAAATTATAAGTAATCACGTTGTAAATAGCTAATAATCTTAAAAATTATAATCAAATGAAGATAAGCCTCTTAATATTACTATCAGTTGTTGTGTCTAGCCTTTTTTCTAATAACTACGATGCTTGCTACAAATTGTTAAAGAAAGAGTACATATTTAACAATGAAGGAGGATATACTCTGAATTATGAACATAAGTTGCAGTTTAATACATATCAATCCTTTCATCGTTTTTATGGGGAGACCTTTATTATTTACGATCCTCAATACCAAACCTTAAATGTTACTCGTAATCAGACCACCATGGCTGACGGTAAACTGATTGTAGGACCCGAAAATGCCTTGAACGAGGTTCTTCCTTCTTGGGCAGCTAATTCTGGAGCGTATAATCATATCAGAGAAATGGTTGTTACCCATACAGGTCTTGAAGTTGGAGCCGTTTCTGAATTATCATATACAATCAATTCGAAAAAACCCACAATTGGCAATATTCAAATAGTTGAACCACTGCGTATTAACGTGCCTGTTGATAATTTAGAAATAATTTTTATTGTCCCTAACGGTGTTGATTTTTCTATATCGGAAAAGACAAATTTGCCTGCCCCTGAGATTGTTACAGAGCCAGATAAAACAATTTACAAATATACTCTTACTGAAGTTCCTGCAGTAGAGATCCCGTCTATGACCGACAAATCGTTTATTCCACATATAATAGCGCAGACAGGTACTGAATCACTATCTGATTTATTGCAAAGAATAACACCTACGGCAGGAGGGGAAAAATCAATATCTATTGAAGATTTTGATACAGTCTTAGACGTTCAAAAAGAGATAGTTAATATTAGAACGATTAATGTTCCTGTGGAGTTTCAAATCTTTCCTTTGCAAACGCCTGATATTACAACCAAACGCAACAGTGGGACACCTTTAGAAAAAGCTATTTTATTTCAAAAAATGTTGAGTGACAGAGGAATAAGCTCAGCAATACTATTTAAAGCACCCGAAGTGCTAATTGATGACAATTGTGCAAATATTGGTGCAGTTACAGATATATTTGTATTGCTTGATGTTGATAAAACTCCTTGTGCTTTATCGCCAGTCTATTTGCATAAAAGCAATCCCATTGATATTCAGGGGTATACTTATATTGCTAAAACCTCTCAAGGTTTACAAATAGTGGACAGAAAGTCGATAAACAAAACTACTATTAATGCTGATTTACAACTGAAGTATGATAAAAAGCGAAAGCTGCTTTCACTTTCAGGTACAGGAGAGGTAACGATTGCGGGCGCGGGTAACAATTATGTTGTAAGTAAAGAGTATCAGCCTAAGGCGAGTGAAATTGTAAGTGCCAAAAACGCACAAATAAAAAACAGCAAGGAAAAAGATCTGTATTCGTGTAGCTACGAACTCGAATTTTCAGATAACAACCTTAAAGGAACACACAGAGTTTACAAAGTTGAGTTGCCTATGGCAAAACCCGGTATAAACAGTTGGAATTTAGATTTGTTAAACAGAAGTCAGGCAAATCCTTTACGTCTTCCATACGGATTGCAACAAGAGGAGATATATACAATAAATATCCCCAAAGGCGCTCTCCCAATTACAAAAAAGATTTCTGAAAAAAGGGAAACAACTTTTGGCGAACTTGAACTATCTTTAACATATACCAAAACACAAATAGTTGTTAAAAGAAAAATATTAATACGCTCGAGTTTGATTTTACCTCCTGATTACGAAGTGTTTGCAGAGATTTTTCAGCTTTGGAACAGCGACAAAACAAAGGAGTTTTATATTGAAGTAAAATAGTAAGGAACAAGATAAAGGTAAAAGGGACAAGGAGCAAGAAACAAGTGACAAGGAGCAAGATGAAAGTTAAGTCTATAAAAATTAAAATATGATAACACCTGATCACATTAAAGAGCTTACGAAGCGCATTGAAGAGCTGAGGAGGTATCTTTGACATTGATACAAAAAAAACCAGAATTGAGGAGGAGGAGATTAAAACACAAGCTCCTGGATTTTGGGAAGATACCGAAAAGGCTGAAAAGCAATTGAAACATATTAAAGAACTCAAAAAGTGGGTTGAGGGTTATGAAGAGGTTTCCAAAAGTGGGGACGACTTGGTTTTACTGTTCGATTTTTTTAAAGAGGGTGAAGCTGACGAGGCAGAAATTGCTGCTCAGTATGCCGAAACTTTGGATTTAGTTGAAAATATGGAGTTTAAAAATATGCTCCGCAATGAAGAGGATAGGCTCGGTGCTATATTGAAAATAAATGCAGGAGCCGGAGGAACAGAAAGCAATGACTGGGCAGATATGCTTATGAGAATGTATTTACGATATGCCGAACGTAATAAGTTTAAAATAAGCGAAATAAACTGCACTCCCGGTGATGAAGCAGGAATAAAGTCGGTCACGCTACAATTTGAAGGCGAGTATGCCTATGGATATCTAAAAGCCGAGATAGGCGTTCATCGACTTGTAAGATTATCCCCTTTTAATGCTCAAAACAAGCGCCAGACATCGTTTGCTTCTGTTTTTGTATCACCGCTTATTGATGAAAATATTGATATTGTGATAAATCCTGCCGACTTGGAGTGGGATACTTTCCGTTCGTCTGGTGCAGGAGGGCAAAATGTTAATAAGGTAGAGACGGGAGTGAGAGTGAGACACATACCTTCGGGTATTATTATCGAAAACACCGAATCACGCTCGCAGCACACCAATCGCGAAAATGCGATACGATTGTTGAAATCGGAATTATATGATTTGGAATTACAGAAAAAAAGAGAAAAGCAAGCTGAAATAGAAGGTTCGAAAAAACGAATTGATTTTGGCTCGCAAATAAGGAACTATGTTCTGCATCCATATAAATTAGTGAAAGATGTCAGAACGTCTTATGAAACATCAGACGTGCAATCGGTTCTTGACGGAGAGATAGACGATTTTATCAAATCTTATTTGATGTCTATGGCGGAATAGGTTGAAATAGAAACCATTATTTTGACCAACAACATGTATTTGATAATTAAGCAATGATAAAGAACAAACTAAAATATTATCTTTGTCGTTATAAAGTAGAATACATAGTTTACTTTTGTGTAAAAAGATAGAATGCTAAAAACACCATATATATTTAGTTCTATGCAAAATCGTAAAAACAAGAAGTTCTGCAATTCTTTTTTTAACGCAGATTTTGCTCTAAAAGGTCGATTAATTTACCTAGTTTCTTTTGTTTTTATTCTTTCTATTGCTATCCCTGTTGAAGTTAAAGCACAATGTGACAATAGTTTGAAACGTGAAGCATACAAAAGTATAGAGTCAGGAACCTATTTGCGTGATTTTAGAATTTCTTTGCCGGGAGGAAGGGCGAAAAACCCTCCAACTGATGAAAAAAACATTATACTTAATAAGGGTAGCCGATACCGATTCTCCATAGCTTCAGATCCTCTTTTGGAAGCTATACCTGTTATCAGAATTTATGATAGTTCTACCGAGTATATAACTGTCGATAATGGCACCATGTCTGTGCATTTTGACTTTGTTTGTAATAAAACGCAAGTTTACTACGTTTCGGTTAGCTTTAAAAATGCGCGAGATGGTTGTTGTATTTTGATGCTCGGATTAATGGAGTCAAAATAGAAATTTAAAAAAAAATTGCTGTTAAACAGTTATTGACTTGCAAATTAAGATCCTGTATATCGAAGATTTGGTTATTTGGCTTGCACGTTAACTACTCAAGACTAACTTCAATATTGAGAGTTACTAAATTAGATTATTTGTATGATTTATAGTGATATAACTGCTTTAAAATCAAAAATCAATCAACTATATAGCAACAAAACACCCTTTTTCTTTATTGTCAATTACGAACAAACTGAAGGCTACTGTATTGAGGCTCCTTTAAATCAAAGAGAGATATTTTTTAAATTCCCCAATGCTGATAATAAGCAATTTGCTAAGCCATCAAAACGTATAACGTTTGAGGTTATTACAAATAATCCCGAGGAATATAAAAGTAAGTTTGAAAAACTGCAAGAGTTTATAGCAAGCAAAGAGATTGTATTTGCAAACCTAACTGATAAAACAGAAATTAAAACAAACGCTTCCATCGAAGATATTTTCGCCCTTAGCGAATCACGGTATCAACTGTTTGTTCCTGAAAGATTTGTATGTTTTTCTCCCGAGCGATTTGTAAGAATAGCAGATGGCAAAATTTACACAAACCCCATGAAAGGTACAATAGATGCCTCAATCCCCTACGCTGAAGAAATTATATTGAATGATAAAAAAGAGATTGCCGAACATACAGCTGTTGTAAATTTTTTAAGTAATGAGTTGAAAACAGTTGCAAAAAATGTTAAAACTTCACGATTTAGATATATTGATAAAGTTAAAAACAACAGGAAAACCTTGCTACAAGTTAGTTCTGAAATCGTAGGCGAACTGTTGCCTGATTATGAAAACCATTTTGGAGATATTGTTTTTAATCTTCTTCCGGCAGGCTCTATTGGAGGAACACCAAAACAGAGGGCTTTTGAGTTGTTAAGTAAGATTGAAGGTGTTAAAAGGGGCTACTATTGTGGTATTGCAGGCTATTTCGATGGTAATGAGTTTGATAGTGCAGTTTTAATTCGTTTTATAGAGCAAAATACAAAAAACAATAAACTATATTTTAGAAGTGGCGGTGGAATAACTATAGACAGTGTTTGGGAAAAGGAGTATCAAGAAGTCTTGAATAAGATTTATTTGCCGTTTTGTTTAAAGGAGCCCGTTTTTGTTGAGACTTTGAAAATTGAAAACAACAAGATTTATAATTTTAAGTTACACCAAGAGAGAATGCAGAAAACAGCATTCCACTATTATGGAACAAAGCCCAAATTACATATTGATTTTTCAACTATCCCCTCTGATTTAAAGCAAAAAACCATAAAGTGTAGAGTTTTATATTCGTCAGATGTCAAGGCTATTGAATATCATGCATATAAGTTTAAGAAAATCAATTCTCTTCGTGTTGTTAATGGTAACGATATTGAGTATAGTTATAAATCAATTGACAGGGACTGTTTAAACAGCCTGTTCGAACAAAGGGCAGGAGCCGATGATATTATTATTGCAAAAAACGAAAAAATAACCGACAGTTCGTTTGCTAATCTTGTATTTGAAACATTTGATGGAGAGATGTTTACTCCAAAAACTTTTTTGCTTGAAGGAACAAAGCGCAAAAGTCTGATAAACAGTGGTGTAATAAAAGAGAAAGATATTACAATAGCCGATATGCCAAAGTTTAGGAAAGTTTATCTAATCAATGCAATGATTGATATTGACGATGATATTTCTGTAAGTACAGAATCTATCATTTTTAGTTAAAGTAATCTTTATGCTTTGTCCTTGTTTTTCTTGCTTCCCTCGTACATTTTGTAGTGCAAAAGACGACACTCTAACTTGCCGTTAAAGAGTTTGATTTTCTTTTCAGCTTTTAAGCCAAAGTGATTTATAGCATCGAAGTTAGAGCTGATTATCCATGCTTCGTTATCCTGATAATGATGTTTAAGTTGTGAACCTATTTCATCGTAAAACTCCTCGACTTTTTCAATTTGTAAACGTTCATCGTAGGGAGGGTTCATAAAGACAAAAGCGGGTTTATTGTTGTTTTCGCTATCGAAAAAATCTTTGTTTTCAAATTTTATAATATCTCGTACTCCTGCACGTCTAGCATTGTTTATAGAGATGCTTATTGCTTTTTTGTCAATATCACTACCGTAGATTTGAGCACTACTTGAAATCTGTTTTTCAACTGCTTCTTTTTTGATTTTGTCGAAAAGTTGTTTGTCGAAATCTAGCCAAGTCTCAAAATTGAACTTACGATTTAAACCTGGAGCAATGTTTGCTGCAATCATGGCTGCCTCTATGGGGAAAGTTCCAGATCCACACATTGGGTCTATAACATTGGTTTTTTTGTCCCAACCTGAAAGCAAAATAATTCCGGCAGCTAACACTTCACTGATTGGAGCTTCAACTTGTTCGGTGCGATAGTTACGTTTACCAAGCATTACACCCGAACTGTCTAAAGAGACTATTACCATTGTTCCGCTGATATGAATATTAATGCGAACATCTGGATTTTCTGTATCAACCGAAGGTCGTAGCTCAGTACTATCACGGAAACGGTCAACAATTGCATCTTTTGTCTTTAGTGCCACATATTGAGAATGTGTAAAGATGTTACTATTTACAACCGAATCGACTGCAAACGATTTTTTTATGGATAAATAGTTTTCCCACCCAAACCGTTTGATGTTTGAATATAGTTGTCTTTCGTCGTTCGCACGGAAAGCATGTATTGGTTTTAATATTTTAATGGCGGTGCGCAGCCATAAGTTGCTTTTGTATAATAAACTGTTGTCGCCACGAAATTTAACAGCGCGGTTTAAAACAGAAATATCGGTTGCTCCTATAGCGTTCAACTCCTCTGCCAGCACGTTTTCAAGCCCGTAAAGTGTTGTCGCTATTATGTCAAATTTTTCCAATTTTCAGTTTAGTTAATGTAGTTATAGGACTTCTATTATGTAAGAAATGTCGTACAAAGGTAGGTATTTATTGGCTTATCGTCCAAACAAGAGGTAATTATAAGTTATTTTGAATCTTCCCAAGGATTAAAATTAGTGTCTGTTTATTTTCTAACTATTATTTTAAAAACTTGTTGTGTTGAGTTTACTTTAACTTTCATGTAATTTATGTCCAACGTGCTTGCAGGAGTCGGAATTACTATGTCGTTTACTCCTGAAGTGATACTGCGAGTGTCTTTCCATAGTAATGCGCCGTTGGAGCTGATAATTGATATTTCGCAACTGCTTTCAGTATCAGAAATTACCGTGAACTTAATTTCGTTTTTAGCAGGATTAGGAGATGGAGGGAATATATGAATGTTATCGTCAAAAACATAGCATTTGTAGTTGTTGTCAGGATTTTGATCGAGTTGAATTGTAACGGCATCTAAACAGACATATATTGGAGTTCCTCTTTCGGGGGTATTCATCCTTGTGTGCAAAGTGTAACCCGATTCATTTCCCGGGTATAATGTAGATTCGAAAATTTCTGAGAAACTTGTACCGTTGTCAAATCTGACATTTATTACAAATTGCGACAGGGGAGAGGTTCCGTTATTTCGGAAAACAGGACGTATTAGTATTTTGCCATCATAAATTACCGCCGACAGTGATTTTACTTCCAAATCAACACTTGGAACCAAGGCTGTTAGAACCCTGTTTGTGGAGTCACTACACCCTTTGTTTGTTTCAACTGCAAGCCCAAAATTGTACGCTCCTTCACTGTTTATTTGGTGCGTAATCGATGCATTGTCGCTTAAAAAAACATTGTCAATATACCAGCGGTAGAAGTGAGTTATAGAAGGATCTTCGGCGAATAGCGTTGCTGTAGTTGGAATATAAACAGTATCGAGCGGTGTGCTAATTATTGCATCGGGCGTTTCGTAAATTATAAGCTGTGATTGTTTCATATCAGTACAACCAGCACTGTTTTCAACAGTTAACGTCAAACTGAAAACTCCTGATGTGTCAAAAGTATAAAGGAATAGTTCTTCGATGTTTCCGACAGGTTGAGATATTCCCCACACTTTAGAAATTATATTTTCATCTTCACCGGGCAGACTGTTGTCGGTTAATGTAACTATATCTTTGGCACAAACTTCAACATCGTTGGGTAAAGATGTCGGTTTTCCTGAAATTAAAACAGTTTTTACAATTGTGTCTTTACAGTGATTTACCTGTTGTGTTGCAACCAATTTCACAGGGAATTTTCCAGTTCCGTTGAACAGATGTTCAGGATTGATTAGAGTTGATTGGGATAGTGAGTCAAAATACCATATATAATCTACCGAAGTGCCTAACCAACTGGAGCTTTGGTTGAAAAAGGCAACAGGCTCGCCCTCGCAACCTTTTCCAAAAGTGAAATCGGCAATAGGCGAGTTTTTAACATTAAACATTGACTCAATAGAGTCGGCACAGCCCTTATCCGAAATTGTTATAAGAGAAACAGAAAAGTTGCCTGCACTGTCAAACGAATGATTGAAACCAGAGGTGTAATATTGTGTCCCATTAACGTCCCAGTGCCACTCTGTTATTTCGCCATCATCTATAGTTGATGTGCTTTGGAACAAAACATCGTTTCTTTCGCATGCAGAATTTGGGACAAAACTAACATTAGGAATGTGGTTAACTGTTGCATAAAAAGATGTGTCTTTATAACACCCTGCTGTAGTTGTAACATGCAGATATACAGGTAAATTCCCTACTTCCGGATAAATATAAACTGCTTCGTTTCCAATTATGGTGTCTGTTTGGTTAAAAATCCAAAAACATGTATCAATACTTGAACTATCGTTAGTTTGCGACAAGCTGTTGAACACAAAATTGTTACCTTTACAAATTGGAGTGTGGTCGAAAGCAATATTTGGGGCATTGCCTAGAATATTTATCTGTACAGTGTCGTAAGCAATGCAGCCGTTGATATTTGTTACAGTAACGCTTGCTTGAGTATGATTATCAACTATAAACCAAGGCAATGATGAACCATCAGACCAAAGATAAGTGACCGCTTCTTCAGCTCCGTTTTCTAAAACAATTCGATTTCCGTTACATAATGCCTTGTCGTCTCCAAGTGTGGCAGTAACGGGAAACATATCAACATAGGCATCAAACTCTTTTTGAATAAAGCAACCAAGGGTGTCGATTACTTTTACCCAGTATGTTCCTGGTTCGGAGATAGAAATTGAATTAGCTGTATCGTTGGTTGACCAAACAACAGAATAATCTCCGGTTACGTTTACTTCGACTGTTTCTTGTGAGCCATAGCAAAAAACGATATCTGTTGGTAATAGAGGTTCAAAAAAGTTAACATTTATAGTATCCGATGTTATCCTTCCGAAGAAATCGGTAGCTGTAACCCAATATTCTCCTGACTGGTTGACCGTAATTTGCTCAGTGCTATCGCCAGTTGACCACTCAATATCAGAGTACCCTTCGTTGACTTGTAGTGTTATGGGACAAAAACCATAATCAACAGTGATATCTTCTCCCAGTGAAATAGGAGGCGCATATTTGTCCATCAGGTACTGTTCAACCTGCTGACGTTGGGTATCTGTTAGATTAGTATCGTAAATAATTATTTCGACTATGTCACCATTGAAAAATCTAGAGTTATTATAAGCTGCGCCAACTGTTAATCCATTTATTCCCATATTTCCAGCATCGCCGGAAATTTTTAGAACACCGTTGTCAAAAAAATTTGTTGGTGAAGAGAGTATTATTGAACTTACTGTGAGATTTGATGTTTCAGGCTTTGTATAATATAAACCCAAGTAGGCAGAGCCTTTTGCGTTGATTGCGAAAAACTCCAAATTTGAATAGGGCTGACCAAGTGTCACTCTATTAAATTCATCTACTCCGTCCAAAATGTTTTGTGCTTTGGGAATATTCCTTTTCCATACAACAAAATAAGTGACAGGTTGATTCATTAATTCAGAAAAACTAACTTTTAGCTGGTCGTTTGTGCCGTCAAAACGAATAGCGGGATGACCAGCATATATGTTTGAAGTTTTTAAAGGTCTGTTTACTTCATTTGATTGAGATAGGTGTAAATTATTACCACTTGCATCATACCATTGCGAGACCAATCCACTTACAAGCTCTACACTGTCAGCTTTAAGCCAAAGTTTTAGATTATCTGTTGGAATTTGTGCTGATATGGAATTTATTGTAATCAGCCATGATTGCAACAAAAACAGCAGAAATATAAATCTAAAAAAACCGGACATAGAGTAGCAGAATTGAACCCATAAATATAAAGTTAATTTACGTAATGGTAAATATTACACTATTTTGTTGGTCAAAAATAATGTTAAGTCAATAAGTTTTGGAATAATACTAGAAAAATATAATGTGAAAAAAATTGTTTTTGTTTATAAAAATATCCGATTGATTTATATAAATAAATATCTATTTGATTTAACGAGTATTGAAGTTTTTACATTGGGGGAGGAGTGTTTTTCTAGTTTATGTTTTTCTATCTGTTTATATGCTTTTTAGTTTTCTTACTAACTTTTCCGTTTGCACCTTTCTAGAGTACATCTCTGCTCCAACAGTATGGTTTTCTATGTAACCTTTTTCTTCAAACTCATGGCACAGATCATCTAAAACTTTATGTAAATGCTCTCTATCTTTAACAATAATTCCACTATTTGTTTTTCTAATCAAATCGGCTTGTAAACTTTCACTTAACCCTTTGATTGGTTTATAGTTAAAACACCTTTTTTTCAATAAATTTGCCTCCTCGTCATTTTCAAAACAGAGAATAATCTTACGATTTAAAGCTAAATAGTCATATATTTTTGTGCCCATTATTGAATAGTCATTGAATAGAAGTAAAATGTTTGATTTAGATAACTCTTGAACTAATTGATTATTTGGAATTTTAGGAAATATTTTAATGCTATCTTTTAAATTGCCACGTTGTTCAATAATACTATAAATCTCTTTTTTATTGCTTATACCATAGAAGTGAATTCTAACTTTTCTATTAGAGTTAATTTCTAAATAATCTGAAATTACATTTAGGAAAAGCTTATAAGGATGGTATTCATAAATAATACCAGCTAAAGATATTGTCAGAGTATCATTGTTTTGAATAGTTTTTGTATAGCTAGTGAAAATATTTTCATCATATCCGTTTGGAATAATCACAAAAGGTTTATTTTTTACTAATTCTTTTATTTTGAAACTAAAAAATTCTGAAACGGTAGAAATAAAAGAGACATTTTTTAAGTATTTTTTTTCCAAAATGGGTGTAAAATATCTAAAAAACAGCCCCTTGCGTCGAGATGTATTCTGGCTCCAAGGATCTCTATAATCTGCAACCCAAGGGATATTAAATTTTCTACTTAATTGGGAAGCGTATTTAAACAAAATAAAAGGTTCGCCGGTAGTTATAATTATATCAACTCTATTATCTTTTAAAAAGTTTTCAGCAGCTTTAAATAACTCATATTTTGTTCCTATTGGTAAAAACCATTGCCCAATTTCGTTCCAGCCAGTAGATATTTTCTTTAACAAGTTAGAGAGAGGGTCGTTTTTGCTTTTTAGAGTTAAGCGATTTGAAAGAGTCGCCTTGTATGAGGTTTTTATTAAAATGCCCTTTTCTGTCTCTTCAACTTCGACTTCTTTTGTTTTACTTGGCTGTATGTAGTCTAAAGTGTTGCCATGAATTGGGTTCCAATTACGAGTAACTACTATAGGGAAGAGTCCCATTTTCTTAAAGTTCTCGTACCAGTAACTCGGGCGTAACCCTCCAACAGAAACGTAAGGGGGAAAATCATAAGCTAATATTAGAACTTTTTTCATCGTTGGCGATATGAAAAATTAGAATAAAGCGTACAATATTCGGTGCAAATATAGTTAAGAAACAGGAATACAAAAAGTCACTTCGAAATATAAACTCAGTGACCGTTCACGATCACTGAGTTTGTTGTGATGTGTTGAGCGGAGCCGAAGTGATGCCACCACCATAAAATTTATGTTAGCTCAATATGCTCTTTTAAAGCTTCACGTGTGCGCTCAATAATCAATTGGTAGAAATCATCTTTTTTATGGTCTATTTGTACAGCCTCTAAGGCTCGATAATATCTTTGGCGATTTGCCAAATCTCCTTTTAGGCTGACAATAGGATATCCGTTTTGCAAAAGAATAAGATTCATAACCAAACGAGAGGTTCGCCCGTTTCCGTCAATAAATGGGTGTATTGATACCAAGCGTTCATGCATCTCTGCTGCTAATATTACAGGATGTAACCCGTTTTTTTGTTGGTTGTAAAAACGAAAATAGTCGTCCATAAAGCCATTTAACAAAAAGGCTTCGGGTGGTATATGCCTACTCCCAGTTATACGTACTTGTGCTGTTCTATAAACTCCTGCTCCGGCTTTATTGATCCCTTTCAAAATTAATTGATGTATTTGTTTAAGAACGGTGTCGTTCAAATCAATTTTTCTTGAAGCTAAATCGATAATAAAGTCTATAGCCTCTTGATGATTAATTGCTTCTAAATGTTCGCGCATTGTTTTCCCACCAATAGTTATACCTTCGTTCACTACAAGGTGCGTTTCTTGGAAATCAAGGGTGTTGCCCTCGATTTGATTGCTTTCGTAGGTATATTTGGTACGAAAGTAGTTTGCCATTTTTTGCAATTGGGTTGTGTTAAGAGGTTTTTGATTTTCCCACTGTTTTTGCAGTTTAGATAATTGCTTTAACGCTTCGCTTAAATGGGAGATGTTAATTATCTCCATTTTATTTTTGCCTGAAAGGTAGGGGATACGTTCTTCTCTTACCTCATTTAGAACTTCACTTGCATATTCGGGGTACTCTTTTAATATGTTTACTACTCTGTTTTTCATTCTTTCTTTTAGTAATTGTTGATAATCAATTGAAAGCAGTTGTGCTAATTTTTGTAATTGTTGGAGAGTCGGCTCACGTTTTCCAGATAGGATACGGCTCATTAAACTTGAGTCTATTCCCACAGCATTGGCAAGTTCGAAAATTTTTATTCCCAACTCTTTTCGTTTTATTTCTAATATTGTTTGCATAATGACTATATTTTACATGACAAAAATAGTCATATTTTGTTATAAAAGAAAGAAATTATGACAAAAAGTGTCAACTTTTATCATACGTTAAACAGGAAACTATACAACCAGTATAAAAGGTTATTTATTAAAATACATTTTTATTGTATCTGTAATCAAATCAATCTCTTGTTGTTTTAGATTTGCATACATTGGTAGTGTGATTTCATTATCACAAACA
Source organism: Bacteroidales bacterium (assembly GCA_012519055.1). Classification (NCBI taxonomy): domain Bacteria; kingdom Pseudomonadati; phylum Bacteroidota; class Bacteroidia; order Bacteroidales; species Bacteroidales bacterium. The sequence goes on from JAAYQU010000010.1 coordinate 82,205, forward strand.
TATTCAGTTATGGGCAAACAAGCAGGATATTTTTGATATATGGAAAACTTGTGTATCGGTGGATAGTGGATACTTGTTTGAATTCCTTTTGAATGTATAAAATTTCTTAATTCATCTCGTTTTTCAACAGTTGAATTTTTTAAAACAATTGGCATAATGTAGTTAGACACAAATTCTCTATTATCCTTGAAAGGAATAATAACTTCTTCGATACCAGATAACTTTTCAACATAATACTTTCTTACGTCAACTCTTTTTTCCAAATCTGCTTTGAGTTTTCTTAGCTGAACAATTCCGATGGATGCACGAATGTCGTCCATTCTAAAGTTATAACCTAAATCTACAACATCGTAACTTGTAGCATGCCATTTTGATCTTTGATATGACATAGTAGTCATTCCGTGCGACCTCAATAGTTTACAGCGTTTGGCAAACTCGTCGTTGTTGGTAACAAGCATTCCTCCCTCACCAGTGCTAATGTTTTTATTGGAGAAAAAGCTAAAGCATCCAACATCTCCAATGGTTCCCAGTTTCTTCCCTTTATATTCCGACATAGGTCCATGGCAAGCATCTTCAATTACTTTTAAGTTGTGTTTGCGTGCTATAAGCATTATTTCATCCATATCAGCAGGAAAACCTGCCATATGTACTACTATTATGGCTTTTGTTTTGGCTGTAATGTTTTTTTCAATCTCTTTGGGGTCAATGTTCATATTGCCTGTACTTTTTATATCACAAAAAACAGGTGTAGCCCCAACATATCTAATACAATTTACTGATGCCACAAAACTCAACGAAGGACATAGCACTTCATCGCCCTCTTTGATATCGCATAATATGCATGCCAAATGTAATGCGCCTGTGCAGTTTGCCAGACTTATTGCATGCTTTACATTCAGAAGTTCAGAGAACTCCTTTTCCAATTCTTCACATTTTGGTCCAGTGGAAATCCAGTTTGAGCGTATTGTCTCTGCTACAGCATTTATCTCTTTTTCGTCAAAGTTTAGGTCAAAAAGTGGGATTTTGTATTCCATATCAGCGATTATAACGTAAATTTTATATAAGTCTTTAAGAATTGATAATTTTTAAATTACAATTAGTATAACAATAAGTTTTCAGACAGTTTCCTTATGATTTCTATGGACAAAGTTACAGAGATTTGTTTTATTATTATGAGTTTTAAATTTTATCTTTTTTTAAGATATTTTTAATTATAATTGTTAAATTCAATTTATGCTGTCTCAAAAAAATAGTGCTAATTATAATACACGTTACAAGGCTCAAACTTATTAAAGGATAGTATTTCCCCTCAACTACAAGATGGTTAAAAAAGTAAATAAGAAGTATATATAGGCATAGTACAGCAGTAATTATAATACTTTTGTTTAGTTTAATTTTCAAGTTTGCTATTTTTCTCCCCAAAATAAATAAAAACACAGACATAGCTAAGTACGATATTATTTGAGAAATACCACTGACAACAAAACCATATTTCCCCATAAAAATAAAATTAATCAACAGACCCAAAATTCCTGCAATAACTATTCCGCATAATATATAAATGTTTTTTTTACACAGATTAAAACTTATAGAAAATTGATTAGATGCTAAATTAAAAATACTTGCAAAAGCTATTAAAGGAACTACATATATTACATTTATATAACTATAATTTGTCAAAATTAACGTTAAAAATGGGGCAATAGCAATAATTCCAATTATAACTATACAAGTAACAAAAATTGTTAAATCAAATACCTGTTGATAAGTGTTTTCTGCATCATTATCCTTACGAATTGACATTACATATGGACCTATAGCCATGCGTATCATGTCTGATAAAACTGAAATTGGTAAAACTAATTGCATAGCAAGTGCCAATAAAGCTACATCATCTTTTTTTGGCAATACTTGGGCTCCGACAAACTTGTCGGCATTCGTAATTATTACAGAAAAAATACTTGATAAAATAAAGGGCCATGCATAAATAAATATTTTTTTTAATAGTGCTTTGGAGAAGTTCTTAATATAAACATAAGTTTTTGCTTTGTTTGTATATATTATACTAACTAATGAACGAGAAAGAATTTGTGCTATAACAACTTCTACTATGCCAAGTTTAAACACTGCCAGAACTAACCAAACTAAAATTAAAGTAAAGCAAGCTTCTAATAGCACTATTGTAATAGCAGATTTAGCTTTACGTTCTATTCTAAAAAAATTAAGATTAGTATTGTTAAATATATAAGGGAATAATTGAACGCCTATTAAAACAAGACATAGTTTTAAACTATCTGCATTTGTTGTATCAACAACAAATAGTCTATAAAGAAATTGCGAGGAAAAAAGCAAAACAAATAAAACACAAATGCTAACTACTAATTGATAGTAAAACCAAGAAGTCAGCACAATTTTTCTATATCTTAGATTATCATATTCGTAATAATAAAAAAATACGCCTGCATTCAGTGCTGTAAGAAATGTTAAGACTGAAAAAACAGCCTGTAGCATTACCAAATTTGAATAATCAATTTTTCCTAAATAATTTGCGTATAAAGGGATTAAAAACATCGCAAATATTCGAGAAAAAACATTCCCAAAACCGTAAATTAAAGTTTCATTTATAAATCCCTTTAGTTTTGCCATCTGCTATTTTTTGATTTACAAACAGTCTGTTTAAACGTGTGATTTTTTCAAATACTGTTCAATCCTGAAGGTGTTATTGTAACAATCAGCTTCTTTTAAAAATAATTGTCAGTCCATTTGCTCATGGTTTAAAAGTTTCCCCATTTATTTTTTTGCTCTGTCTGCGCATTAATACCTCTGTTATTCTTTTAACCCTTGGCTGCACTCTATACATAATTTTAGTAATCAAATAATGAAATTTATTGTTCAAGTTTTTTTGCCATTTGATAGCATAAGAATTAAATATCTCTTTCTTAGTTAGCAAATACATTATTTTCATAAGTGGAACATGCACGTTTTTTTGATAATAATAACTAACTAATTGTTCTTTTAACTGATCATAAACCGACCAATACCAAACATCATATTTATGTAAGTTTACCTCTAAGGTTTTGACACATTCGTTCCAAATGTTTTTGGCTTCACTATTACGGGTTACTCGGTAATAGTCTAATATTCCTAAAATTGAATATATAAATCCATTTAATACGTATGATGGGGTTTTAGTTGGATACTCTTCAAACCACAAGTATCCATTTTCATCGATTCGTCTAAATCCTCCTTCTTCATACTCCAAATAAAAGGATTTGAAAACCCTGTGAGATAAATCTAAATATTTTTCATTGTTAAGTAATTGATAAGCCCTAAGAAATACGGAAATTAATTGTCCTTGAGTCATGCCAGAAACCCAACCTTTGGGAATATTATACTGTTTATTAAACCCTTGTCTAATTACTATCGAATTGTTTAATGGTTCGGTTATATTTTCTAACCAATTTACACAATTAATAAATATTGATTTAGATTTATCAATCTCTATGCCTTTTACATAAAAGTCGTATTGCATTAAAGCATATTGAATAGTAGTAATGGGTGCATAATATTTAATGCCTCCCTGTAATAAAATGTAAGGAATTCCATTGTCGTCTAAAGCTGCAAAAATTCCATTATCAACATGTACTATTGCTGGCGTAATGTCTTGATAATAAGCTCCTAGTTCTCTATCCCACGATATATTGCCAACATCTATTAATATGCTATTATCTATTCCTTTCATACGGTTTTTAATCAATTAACAATTGAGTTAAAAGTTTATATAGTTTTCTTCTTTCTCTTTTAGTTTGATGTGTTTTATCTATGTTTACTTGCTTGTATATATCAATAAAATAGGGCATTACGGCTTTCCATGTTGCAAAATCTAAAATAGGACTAACGTTATTAATACATTTTTGTTTAAGTTTATCGTAATTATTCAAAATATAAGTAAAGTTTTCCAATAGCTTAGTTTCTGAACTTCTAATAAAAAACAGACCCATATTTTCATATACTTCGTATGGTAGCCAGTTGCCAACTAATAAGATGTTTCCTGTTGCAAAAGCCTCTTTAATTGAACTTGACAGAGCATCGGTAGTTTGTGTGTTAACCGTAATATCTGATATTATTCTAATCTCGGCAATTTCATTATTTGTTAGCCAATGTTTTTTATCATTGTCGGGGTTTTGAAATGCAATAAACTCTATATCTAAACCCCGTAATTTTGTTAATAATTTTTCTGAATATTCCTTTTTGTTCCCATAAGTCATGGGCAAGAGTATGAAAAGTTTTTGTTTAATTTCTTTTGGTAACTTTTCTAAAACATCAAGAAATATAAAGTGTTGTTGTAGGGGATTTGCGCTATAACCAACAGTTACTACAATTTTATCTTTTTCGATTTTATATTTATCTCTATAAATTTGTCTGTTTTTTTCGTTATATAGTTCTGAAATTATATCTAATCTGGCAGAACCAAAATGTGCAAATTTTATTTTATCAACAAATTCAGGATAAATAGCTAAAAAGTCCTCTTTCATATTCGGACCTATCGTAATTATTTTAGCAGTCTCAAAAATTTTTTTTTGTGTTCTCCTTTCTTCCTCGCTACTTCTATAGAAATCAGATCCAAACAGAGTAGCGACAATCTTGCTACTTTGCTTTTTTATACTGTCCATATAGGGAGAGTAGTAATGCCCACACCATTGAATATCAACAATATCGTTATGTTTTATATATTTTTTTATTATTCTTTTGCGAAATAGTTTTCTATAGATTTTAAAGGCAAAGCCCTTCAAAAATCTTGGGTAGAGATATTTATACTCCTCTTTTTCGTTAAAAAACTGAAATGACCAAATATCCAAAGCAACAACAGAATAATTTCTTTTCTTTAATTCAGAAATAAATTCCAACGTTCCGGGATGCCAAAATGGAATAGGGGTTAATATATTTATCCTTTGTTTATTCATTTATCAGTTTTAAATATTGTTCCCACTCTCCAATATCTGTCCAAGAATTTTCGCTTACAGGAAAAACTCCCACTTTTCTATCTTCTGATTTTAATTTTTTAATTAATGAGGTTATATGATAAAAAGTGTTTTTAGGGATTTCGTTTATTAAATGTGGTTCCAGAATGTAAAATCCGGTATTTATACTAAAAGTTAGTTCTGGTTTTTCTGTAATTTCTTTTAGTAGCCCCTTTTCTCCAGTTTTTATAGTCCCATAGGGTATTGAATATGTTTTAAGAGCAGCAACAATTGTTAACTCGTTTTTGTTTTCATAGTGATATTGCAAAATCTCAGAATAATCTTGGTCTATTAGTATATCACAATTTGTTACAAAAAAAGTAGATTTAATTTTTCCTTCTAATAAATGCAAGCTTCCCGCAGTTCCTAATGGTTTGCTCTCTTCAAAAAAGTTTATATCATATTTATTATCACTAAAGTTGTTGAGATAATATTTTATAAAATCTGCTCTATAGTTAATGGATATATAAAAATTATTACAAGCAAATTTTGCAAAGCTATCCATAATATCTTCAATTATGGTTTTGTGACCAATAGGTATCAATGGTTTTGGTAAAACATTTGTCAGGGGTTTTAATCGTGAACCTTGGCCTCCTGCCATAATAACAACAGGTAAATTGATTTTTTTATACTCTTTTTGCCGTGAACTGCCAATAATATCTTCCCAGTATAATATTTTTTTCAAATAACCTTTGTTATCTATTACAGGCATGGATTCGGTACGATTTTCAATCATCACTTGCCTGATTTCTTCGTATGATTGATTCGTATGTGCAATGGTTATGTACTTTCTAAGTATTTTCTCAATGGGCGTGTCGAGGGGATGTTGGTTAATTATTGCTCTTTGTAAGTCTCCTATACTTAGAACCCCAATAAATAAATTTTCTTTGTTTGTAATAAAAAGCAATTTTCTTTTTCTTTCGTCCATAAGTTTCATAGCCGAAAGGATAGTATGGTCTAATGATATAATATCTTCATGTTTCATAACTACATATTGTCTTTAATTTTTCTCGCTGGCATACCAACGTATGTGCCGGGTTCCGTGATATCTTTAACGACCACTGTGCCCGCTCCTGTAAAAACATTGTTACAAATTTTAACATCGCTACTTATAGTAGAACCTACACCAATAAAACAACATTCTCCTACATCAGCTCTTCCTGCAATAGATACTGCTACTGAAATAAGACTGTGCTTTCTTACAACTGAAACATCGGCAATACAGCTATTAATTTGTATAAATACATTGTCTTCTATTATTGAATCGATGAGTATAACAGATTTCGGAAAAATTAAGACACCTTCCCCAATTTTTGCAGTAGAATCTATAATGCAACTCGAATGAATAAAAGTGGCAAAAGGTATTTTGTTTTTGAATCTCTCAAAAGCATCTTTTCTGTATTGCATTCTTGTGTAGCCTACAGCAATACTAAGTTCATCAAAAACGCCTTGTTTGTATTGCATTTCTACGTCATCTAATTTGCCAAGAATAGGATAATTATTTACAATTGTGCCAACTGGCGTAAAATCATCATAATATCCTACAACTTCAAATTGGTTGTCTTCAACCATATAATGCCCTACATGGCGAGCCATTTCTCCAGAGCCTATAAACGCGACCCTTTTCATATCTTGTCAATGTTTATTTTAATTTGATTAAAAATATTTTCTTTTAAATTTAACAAGTTTTCTCTATTATCAGTTTTTAAAACAAAATAACCATATCTATCAATACTGGAAACAATTTTAGGAATTTTGTCCCCAACTTTTAAATCAAAAGAGTAGTCAATTACCTCAGGTATGTTTAGAATTTGTTTTACATCATTTATTTTAGAAATAATACCCGGTTCAAAACAAAAAAAGAATATTCCTGCAACACTAAGCTTTTTGTTAGAAAAATTTGGTTCTTCATCTAGTGCAATTTGTAACAATGCTTTTTCCATATTGATACCTGTAGATGCTTTAACAAGTGTCGAAGATATAAAATCCCCACCAAGTCTGGGACTAATTTCAATTAAAGTTATTTTTCCATCTTTAATTTTTACCTCATTATGTGCTCCACAATTTTCAAAACCAAATGCTTTTGACACGTCTTCGATTAAAGTTTCCAACTTTTTATGAACATCTTTCTCTAACAAAGCAGGTTGTATGTGTCCTAACTCAACGAAGTAAGGTAAAGGAGTGACTATTTTTTCGGTAATTTGTACAATCTTTGATTTTCCATTAAAATGTAACGACTCTACGCTATATTCTTTGCCATCAATAAATTCTTCTGCAAGTAAGTAAGGCTTTTGAGTGTATTGTATTGATTCTTTAAAAATATTTTCTAAATCATTTTTATTTTTACAAAGAACGACCCCTCTACTTCCCGAATTATCCGTAGGTTTAATGACAATTGGGAAATTTATTTCATCGTTTGCTGTTTTAATAACGTTTCCTTTTGCAAAAGGGAACCCCAATTCAGCAAATTTTTTTTTCATCAAAAATTTATCTGTACATAATTTCGCTGTTTCTTCAGAGAAAAAGTTGAATTTATATTTTTTGGCAACTTGTGCCATCATGACCAAGGGTTTATCTGTGGCTGCCGTAACAATAGCATCTGTTTTGTGCTTTTCTACAACTTTACATGTGCCTTCAAAATCTTGTCCATCCACAACTTCAAATGCATCAGCATACAGTCGAGCAATGGCTTTAGGATTGGGATCAATTACAACTGTATAAAGATTCTTGTTTAAACATTCTTTAATTAAAGATAGTTGAAAATTAGAACCTCCAAATACTAAAATAGATTTTTTATTTTTCTTCATAAATCTGTGTTCTTCAATCTACTAGAACTTTAACAATAAAGCTCAAATTCTTTGTTAACTTTATATTCATATGTTTTTATGAAGATAGTTCATATATTTAGTGTTATTAAGTAGTTTCAGCACAAGAAGATCGAATATTTTATATTTATTGCTTGTTATTGCAAATATAGTTTTTATTCGGTAGCTGTTATTAACTAACAACGTTCTCTTTTTTTTCCTTGTTCAATATTATAATAAAAACCGTTCCAAGAAACAGAAACGGCGTAATCGGTATTTTAAAACGTACTAATGCTCCAAAGTTCGATGTTGAAATGCCTACGCCTATTGCCATAAAAAGTGCAAAAATAAAGCAGAAAATTAAGAATCGGTTTTCTTGTATTATCTTTAATGTTTTACGAAGCCCAACTTTAAATATTACATACAAAAAAAGCAATAAAAGAATAGTGTTTTCAATTGCAGACATAAGCATAACCAATGATCTTGAGTCCCATAAAAATGGACGAAACAAACCTGCGACTGCCGCCGCTGGCATTACAGAAAGTGCTCCACCAATGGTTGGTTCAAAATCGCCAATATCGAATGCCGAGCCTTCGTAATACTCTTGCTTTAAATCGTATTGTGTAATAGCTGCCTTTTGTAACATGCTCTCTATACTACCGTATGATCCTCCAACTGATGCCATAACGTAGTTTAGTGCCCACATGCCCATAAAACCAAACAAAAGTATTGTTAAGGGCAACACCGCTATTCTTAACACTTTGTTTTTTATTTTATTTATTTGGTCAAATCCGAGCCAGATAAAACCTGCAGCTATGTAAGTAAATAGTATGTATGGCTTTATGGTTATTACGATATATGCGCTGAAGAGTAGTACTAAAATATTCCAAATGCTCCATTTCTTTCGGAATACAATGGCGTGGAATTTAATAAAAAACAGCAATCCGAAAGTAAACGAAAATGTATCTTTAGTAATGCCCGAACCCCAAAAAGTTACCGAAGGTATAAAAAGTATTGCAACAGCTATCCATTTTTGCATTGAGGGATAAATGTCGGCCAAATATTTATAAACTTTCCAATTAATCAAAAACATTGTAGCTGAAACACATATCGTTGTCAAATAGTAATTTTTAAGTCCAATGACGGTAAACAACGACAAATAACGATGTAGAGCATATATTTGTGGATCGTGAAAGCGTGGGTAATAGGTTATTGTGTGACTTAGTGTGTTTATGTTTTCGGGTGTAACTGTGTCAAACAACATTCTAAAAAATGCACGAGTATTGGTAAAAAGCATATCACCTAAGTAACATGAATTTGCGAAATAGTAGAAAGTGTCTCCGGAGCGTTGATAGTAAAAATCGTATATCAATCCAAAACACAAGCCCATTGCAACTTTGAAAATAAAACCCCACATAAACAGTTTGTTATCGCCAGACTCATTTCGTTTAAAAATTGACATGGCATGAAAAGCAAAGAACAGAACAGTTAAATAAATAACTATTAGCACTATATACAAAGGGGATAAATAGTTCTGTTCCATTTAAAATTCACAAACCGTTTTATGGTTGTAAAATATTACGTGCAAGTTTTGTGTTTATTCTACTTTAAGCAATTTGTTATATCTTGCAATGTTGTTAATTAATGCTCTGGCAGAGTCAACTTCGGTGTCGTGTCTTAAAAAGTTTTGAATGCGTCCACGTTGATAGTAGTAGCGACTTGCGATTTCTTCGTTTAATAGTAATATCAATTCATCTTTAGATAAAGTTAAATCACTTTCAATATCGCGTTGAATTTTTTCTTCAATCTCTTTTATGTTGTTTTCAACCAAATCGAAGTGTTTTTCTTGTTTTAGTGATTTAATTAATTCATCTAATTTCTCTTTGCTTTCTTTGTCGTAATGAAGTTCGCGTGTTTTTACAAACTCAATAAAACCGTCAAAATCCTGGTCGGTAATTGTGAAAACATCTGGCTTATCGATAGAGTTGTGTTTCGAAGCATATTGTGTTGCAAAATCAAAAATATGATTACCAACATATAGTTCTGTTGTTAAACGGCTCATTGTTTTCGCTTCCAGTTCGATATCTGGTTTAATACCACCACCATCATATACTTTTCGTCCGTTTTTTGTGGTAAACTCCGATACTAATGAATCAGGAATGTTCCCTACGCTACCATCTTCATTGCGGTTTGAATAGTCCAATGCTTGAATACATCGCCCCGAAGGTATATAATATTTAGCTGTTGTAAGTTTTATTTGTGCATTGTAGCTTAGTGGGCGTGTTGTTTGAACAAGCCCTTTCCCAAAGGTGCGTGTTCCCATAACAACTCCTCTGTCCATATCTTGTAGTGCTCCGGCAACAATTTCTGAAGCTGATGCAGAGCCTCGGTTAACTAAAACAACAACCGGCATTTTGGGAACAAAGGGTTCTTTTGTTGTTACAAAATCGCGATTCCATTGTTGAACTTTCCCTTTTGTTGAGACAATCAATTGGCCTTTGGGTAAAAACAGGTTGCATATCAAAATTGCCTCGTCTAATAAGCCTCCGGGGTTACCTCTTAAGTCTAAAATTAGCGATTTAGCTCCTTGATTTAGCAAACTGTCGATTGTGCTTTTAAGCTCTCCGGCACAGTTTTGAGTAAAATTGTTAAACTGTACATATCCAATGTTATTGTCAAATACAGTATAATATGGGATAGGATTAATATGTATATGTTCTCGAACTACATTAAACTCAATAGGTTTTGATTCTCCGTAACGTTCTACCAAAACTTTCATTGAAGTGCCAGGTGTACCTTTTAACTTTTCCGAGATAGCTTCAATGTTTTGGTTTTCGGTATCGAAATCGTCAATTTTTAATAAAATATCACCTGCACGAAGACCAGCTTTTTGACCGGCTAAGCCTTCGTAAGGGTCTGCTATTACTGCTCTTTTCCCCGATTTTCGAATCAATGCACCTATCCCTCCATAATTGCCTGTAGTCATAAACCGCAGGTCCTCAATTTTCGATTCTGGGATATAGTTTGTATATGGGTCTAATGTTTCCAACATTTTGTCAATGCCGTCTTTAATTAGCTTTCCGTGGTCAATTTCGTCAACATAAAATTGGTCTAATTCGTTAACTACGGTATAAAAAATATCTAAGTTTTTTATAACTTCGAAACTGTTATCGACTGCTCCAGTTAGTAATATTGTAAGTCCTACGCATGCAACAGCGATAATTACTCTTAATCTTTTAGATATTCGGTTAGTATGTTTGAATATATTCATGAATTTATATTTTAAGTTTCAAGGGATTAATCAAGTTGAAAGGATATAGTTAGACGTAATTTTCGCCAAAATTCTTTTTAATATCGCTAATAATTTTCTGTAAATTTTGTTCTTCGCTTTTTTTGCATATTAGTAGACAGTTGTCTGATTCTGCAACAATAAAATCTGTAAGTCCTTGAATGACAACAATCTTGTCAGGAGGTAAATCAAAAATGGAGTTTTCGGTATTGTAAGTGAGTATATTTGGGTTTACTCCTGCGTTTTGATTCTCGTTTTTTGCAACGTGTTCATAAAGCGAACCCCACGTTCCGAGGTCTGACCAACCAAAATCATCTGCAACAACAAAAACATTTTGTGCTTTTTCCATTATACCGTAGTCAATAGATATATTCTTACATATTGCATAGACTCTTTCAATTTGTTCAGTCTCTTTGTTGGTGTTGTAGTACTTTGAAATATCTCCGAATAGTGTTGAAACATCAGGAAGAAAAGTTGCAAACGCTTTACTTATTGTTTTCAGATTCCAAATAAAAATACCAGAATTCCATAAAAAATCACCACTATCAATAAAAACTTTTGCAAGCTCGAGATTGGGTTTTTCGGTGAACGTTTTTACTTTATGTATTGATTCAAAACCCTCAACCTCTTCGTCGAACTGTATGTAGCCGTACCCTGTGTCTGGTCGCGTGGGTTTAAGTCCTATTGTTACTAAATTATCGCTGTTGGCAGTAAAGTCTAACCCTTTGTTTATTACTGTTCTAAATTTATCTTCGTTCAATATAATATGATCCGAAGGGGCTACAATTATGTTTGCATTTGGATTTTTGCATCTTATTTTTTCGTTTGCATAGGCAATGCACGGTGCTGTGTTGCGACGCGCTGGCTCTAGCAACAGCTGTTCTTTTGATATAAAAGGTAGTTGTTCGTGTGTTATCTTCTCGTATTGCGAATTTGTGACAATGAAAATATTTTCTCTTGGACAAAAATATTCGTATCGTTCAAAAGTTTGCTGTATAAGTGTTTTACCTGTTTTTAATATATCCAAAAATTGTTTGGGTTTTTCAGAACGGCTTATGGGCCAAAAACGGCTTCCTATGCCACCTGCCATTATTATACAGAAATTATTGGGATTTTTCATATTATAATGTTTTACTGTCTTGATTTCTACAGATTCAATACTGTTGTTCTTTTATATATTAGGTTTGAGTTGTGGGGTTTGTTTTATAATCTAAATATAAGTGAAATGTATCTGACAATTAATATTTTGAATGTTTTTTTAAAAGTCTTGTTTAGCAGCGAACTTATTTTTTTAACGTCCAAAGATAGAAAATAATATAATTGTAACCACGAAATTATATTAATCAAAACCCAACATTAAAGTTTATATCCCCATCTGAAAGTATTATTAGACAATCCAACCAAGTCAATAATCCTATCTACAACAGTCATTGATAGTTGCTCTATTGTTTTTGGGTTAGAGTAGAACGAAGGTGTTGCCGGACACACTACACCACCCGCAGAAATAATTTGCTTCATATTTTTAATATGGATGAGATTGTAGGGTGTTTCGCGTGGCACCAAAATAAGTTTGCGCTGTTCTTTTAACATGACATCAGCAGTACGTGATATTAAACAGTCGGATATTCCACTGGCTATTCTCGCCAACATCCCCATTGACGAAGGACAAATTATCATAGCAGAATATTTGGAGCTTCCTGAAGCGAATGGCGCGTAGAAGTCGTTATTTTCAAACAGTTCAATTTTTCCTTCTGCCGAAGGTATAGCCGTGTGTAGCTCAGATTCCCATATTTTTACTGCATTTTCAGTAAAAACCAATGCGATTTTTTCTATTTCGCCAGAGCTTGATAGTTTGTCAATCAGAAGCTTAGCATATAACATCCCACTGGCTCCGCTGCAAGCTAAAACTATTTTTTTTAGATTGTCCGTGCTCATTGTTTTTTATGAGATTTAAAAACAAAGATAGATAAATATTTTTGACCTTGCATTCGAACACATTCGTCAAACTCGAAAGATTGTTAGCCAAAATAGAACTGTTTTTGTGCAACTTTACAGGTTATTAAACGTATCATTACTGTAATAATTTAGCAATATATCACTTTCGATTGTTAGCTGCTAATATTATTAAACTGAAAAAATCATTAATTATATGAGACTTGTTTTTTCCGGTATTTCACTAATGTGGATAGGTATAGTGATGTTTTTATCTTTAATGAATCCCACTTATAGTGAAGTGTCGCTTTTTCCCAATAGTGATAAGATAGTTCACTTTTTGATGTATGGTATTATGACTACGTTTTTCCTCTCATGCTTACAGTTAGAGAGGGGTATTTCACAATCAGTGATATTTTTAACCGCAATCATGGCTGCAATTGTTTTCGGAGGATTGATGGAATTAGCACAAGAGTTTTTGACAACCACTAATCATGCGAGTTTTTGGGATTTTGTGGCAAGTGGAGTTGGAGCTATAGTTGCTGCTTTAGTCTATAAACGTTGGTTGTGGAAAGCGATTGGGCAAAATTTTGCAACTTCAGTTGTAAAACAATAAACTATATCAAACAATCCTGCAGATAGTTGCATTATCGGTAGGCTTCATTTTTTCATAATCAAACTGTGTAATTAAATTTACTCCTGGAGTTTTCTCAATCTCAAAACTGCCGAATTTCTTGTCAACATTTAGTGCTTTGGCTCCGTTTATTGTCCCCCATTTTAGCAGTTCGTCAAATGAAAAATTTGTTTTCTCGAGCAAAAACAATATTTCGTTAAATATTGACAAATCTGTATTTGAAGCCAGACTATCTGTCCCTATACAAATTGGTACTTTATCACTCCATTGGCTGTAGTCTGGTAAAAGGCTATTAATAAACATGTTTGAACGAGGGCAGGTTACGGCAAACAGAGATATATTGTTTTCATGGGCAGTGTTAAGTGCTAAATCCCAATCATTTGCTGTGGCGTGTGTATTGTGCACTGATAGTAGCTGGCTGTTATTAATATCCTGCAGCATTAATTGAAACGGGTGTTTAGTATTGTTTGCGATATCAATAATGCCCAGTGAGTTATATAACGATTTTAGGGATTGTTGGCTATCGTTCAATTTTTCTTGTTCTATACTGTTCTCTAAAATGTGTATACTAAGAAGCTGATTGTTTTCGGTTGTGTAGATTTTGCGTAAAAGACTTTTGCTTAACGAGTAGGATGCATGTGGTGTTATGGTAGATGCTAAATTTCTTTGCTTATAAGCATTGCAAACAGATACTCCTTTATTATATATATCTGCCGATTTTTGTTGCACAAGCCCAAATAGTTCTACAAAAGTGTGATAATAGATTTTACTCGAAGCCTTTATCTCTAATGTATCAAGAGTATTGCTAATGTCGCCAACAGCCACAATGCCTTGGTTGTACATCAGTTTGTCGTATTGTTCGGCATATTCGACAATTTTTGCTATTCCGGTTTTTGGTCGTGTTATCATCGATTGTAAGAAGCTGCGCATACCTGTTCCTTGTTTGAAAAAGCCTTTAAGGTGTGATAACTCTAAATGTGTGTGCGCATTTACAAATCCTGGGACAATTACACCACTGTAATATTCGCATCCATGCTCCTCGATCATCTCTCCTCCGTTATCTTTTATTTTAACAATAGTATTATTGTCGTCTAAATATATGATGCCATATTTTATTGGTGGAGAGACAATTGGATAAATATATGTGGCGGCTATTTTTCTCATTTCTCGTTTTGATAAGTATATTTAATCTTCCTTTCCCCTGTTTGTGATTGGTTATCAACAAGTTTTTTAATAGCACCAAAATGTAGTCCACAATCAAAGCATTTGTCGTGATATGGATTGCGTTTTGTTCCGCAAGCAGGGCAGACGTTTGGATTTTTAAGCCACTCCAATTGTTCTTTTGTGGCTTTTTCGGGCAAAAACTTTAAACTTTCGGGAATAACAGAATCTACGATTTTATATACACGCTTATCGTACACCACTTTAATTGCAATAAGGGTAAGCGGAACGAAAAACAGCAACATTATCCATACGCCCAATGGCAAAAGCTTGTAAAGCAGCGCAATAATTATTACACTTATAAATGCATAACTAAATAGATTGTGCATTTTAGTTTTATAGTTTATTCCATTGTTGGTAACAAATAGGCTAATATTCAGTTGATTATATCTTATCGTTGCGTGGGTGTTGTTATTGGTACTTTCATCAACTTCGATATCAAAGCCTTTGCTTTTGCACAATTCTTCTATACTGCATAGCTCAGGTGTAGAGTTTGTTTCTATAAACCCACTAATTGTCATACTTAAGTTGTTTCTGCTATGCTATGCTTAAATTACTTTTTGTTAATAAAATATCTTCTTAGTTCCATTTCGGTATATGGTTCCGGAACAGAGTCGGGGGAGCTATTTATTTCGCGTTTTATAAGTCCCACGTCAGGTGCGTACGACTCGCGACATACCCACGAGTTTTCATTCTCTTGTCCGATAAATTCAACCACCACTATAACGGAATCGAACACGGTTTGACCGTTCGTGCCAACACCTTGAGACAAAGTTACTGACGCAGATGCTTCAACCACCTTTCTAAAAACTTCTTGTCCTTCCCAGTGATTAACCACCCATGCCGCGCCAGGTGTTGTTTTTAGTAGGGTTTTGATTGGCACAAGTGTGCTGTTTTGTGTTATATTATACTTAAACACATATTCGTTGTTAATACGGGGAACAAAAACATACTCCGACTGTGCCATATTCCCCAACTCTTTGTAGTATATATGTTTGTGATATCCGGGATCTACTTTTACTGTTGTGCCGTTAGAGTAAACCCAATAGCTTTCAGGATATGCAGGAAAATATTTTTCCGGAAAAATAAATGGATAATTGGTCTCTTCGCAACCAAATGCAAACAAAAGTACTATTCCAATAAATATTATCTTCTTCATTGCGGTTAAGATTTCTTAGGTGAATCATTCTTAATCAGGAAACCTTTGTTTTTATAATAAATGTAAATCAGTAATCCTATTCCGAACAAAATAAACGGGAGGCTTAACCACTGCCCGATATTCAAGACCATACCGGCTTCATGTGCAACTTGGTCTTCTTTGATGAACTCTACGAAAAATCTCATAGTAAACAGCAATGTCAGAAACAGTCCAAAAAGTACACCGTTGTGCAATTGTTTGTGCTTTGAAACAAATAGTTTGTACAGTAAAAAGAAGATTAATAGTGCGGCTAATCCTTCATAAATCTGCGTTGGGTGCTTTGGAACAGTCTCACCAGCCCTGACAAAAATAAATCCCCATGGCAACGTAGTCTCAATTCCGTATATCTCGCTGTTGAAAAGATTGCCCATTCTGATTAATAATCCCCCTAAAGCCACAACCACTACAACTCGGTCGAGAATATTTATCATAGGTATTTTAAATTTTCTTGAGAAAAGATACAAAGCCATCAAGATACCAACCGCTCCGCCATGACTCGATAATCCGCCATGCCAAATCTTTAATATTTCAGCAGGGTTGCTAAGATAGTAATCAGCTTCGTAAAAGAAACAGTGTCCAAGCCGAGCCCCGATAACTGTACCTATAAAAAAATACATAGCCAAAGAATCTAATACTTTGATACTCAATCCGTCCATTTTAATAAAACGTTTCAGAATGAGATATCCGAAAAAGAAAGTGGCGGCAAACAAAAGTCCATACCAACGTAAAGAGAATGAACCTATTGTAAATATTTCGGGACTAACATCCCATATGATATAACCTATCATAGTTTGTGTGGTTTTTATTTTATTATCTTAATCTTCATTTTAATATCCTCCACAGGTCTGTCGGCTTGTCCTGTCTGTTGTGCTGCTATTAAATCTATTACATCCAACCCCTCGACAACTTCGCCAAAAACTGTGTAAGCTCCGTCTAAGTGTGGAGTTCCTCCAATTTCTGAATAGATTTGGATTTGCTCATCGCTATATTTAAATGGCTTATACTCAGGTGATCTTTGTATTATTTCGACAATTGGATTAATAATTTCGTTGATTGAATCATATTGTTGGGTTTCTTGAAACGATCTTATTTTTGCTTCAATTTCTGGGTTTCCTGCAATATATTGACCAACCAATCTTTGCATTTGCGGTTGATTTATTCGCATCTCCATTGATTTTAATTGCTGAGGTGTTACGGTAGTTCCCTGTACAATGTAGAATTGGCTTCCCGAACTTCTTTTTTCCGGGTTAACGTTGTCGCCTTGTCGTGCAGCCGCAATAGCTCCTTTCTTGTGAAACAGATGAGGAGCAAACTCAGCCTCGATAGTGTAATCAGGTCCGCCATTGCCCAATCGTTCGTCGGGTTTGGCATTTCTGGAATTGGGATCGCCACCTTGAATCATAAAATTTTTAATAACACGGTGAAATATCAAATCATCGTAATATTTTTCTGAAACGAGTTTGATAAAATTGTCCCGATGCTTAGGTGTCTCATCGTACAATTCAATTACGATATTGCCAAATTTTGTTTCAATCTCTACTTTGCTACGTTTGTGAGCTGTTTGGCATTGCAAAGAAAAACACATAATTAGTAATGCGCCTATTGTTAATATTCTCATTTGTATATAGTTTTATGTTTTTTTTAAAGATATTTACAGTCGATAAAGATATGAATTATAATAATTAATCGGCGCGTTAAAATTAGCTAAAAAAATATTACGTAACTTTGAATATTATTAATACGTATTCGACGAACCTTTTCATGAAGCAAAATACTTTAAATAAACATGAACGCTTAAAAAGCAGAAAAGCTATTGAATGTTTATTGTCTGATGCTAAAACATTTAGTCTTTTCCCTGTTAGAGTTTTGTTTAAGGTTTTCCCCGGTGACAATACTGAGCCTCTGAAAGTGTGCGTAAGTGTGTCGAAACGTAAGTTTAAACGTGCTGTTGATAGAAACAGGCTTAAACGTCAGATGCGCGAAAGTTGGAGAGTTCACAAGCATGAACTTAGACAAAAACTCGGCGAAAATAATTTACGAATGGATGTAATGCTTATCTATATCTCTAATGAGAAAGAAGAGTTCGCGAAGATTAACGAAAAAATTGAGGCATCTTTAAAACGGCTTGTTCAGTTAATAATTAACAATTAAACGGCTGGTTACTAAATTAATAGCCATGACTTTTAAGTCATGGGGGAGGTTGGTACATATATTTATGGGCTTTAGCCCAAATTTGATAAATCTTATTTTGGTAATGTTCATTTCTACACTTCGACTTCGCTCAGTACAACGCTTTGCTCAGTGCACCGTCCTGTTTCCCGCTCTTACCTTGCACCTTTTATCTTTTACCTTTTAAATTTACGCATAGTCGTCATGTCTATACTTTTCGTCATCATCATCAAGAAATATAGTAACGTAGTTAAAATATCGCGATTCAGGTATAATTCCCTCTTCAACATCTTGAATAACATTGCACCCGGGCTCGTGAATGTGCGTGCAGTTGTAAAATTGGCAATGTTCGGACGATTTGAATATTTCCGGAAAAAAGTGGTATAGCTCGTCTCGGTCAATATCAATCAAGCCAAAAGACCTTATGCCCGGAGTATCAATTATATAGCTATTGTTGACCGTTTCATGCATTGTAGCAAAAGTTGTGGTGTGCTTGCCCTGTTTATGTGCCTCTGAAATATCACCGATTTTAAGATTTAGTGACGGGTCTATTCTGTTTATTAAACTACTTTTTCCGGTTCCTGAATGACCTGCAAACAGAGATACTTTGCCAGCCATATCGTTTTTAATATCATCAATCCCTATGTTTTTTGACGCAGAGGTACGGAAACACTGGTATCCAATAGATTCGTAGGTTGTTATATATTCTGCAAATCTTTCAAGTAGTTCTTCATCTTCATACAAATCAATTTTATTGAATACAATTTTTGCATCAATACGGTAGGCTTCGGCAGTAATCAGCATGCGGTCAATAAACATCAGAGAGGTGTTTGGCTCTGCCAAGGTTGCTATAATATAAAAGTTGTCAATATTGGCTGCCAATATATGACTCTCTTTACTAAGATTTGTCGCTCTGCGGATTATATAGTTCTTACGTTTAAGTATTTCTGTAATAACGGTTTGATTGTGCGTGGTGTCAGTATGTAATACAACCTTATCGCCCACAACAACAGGGTTTGTTGACCGTGCTCCTTTTAGTCTAATTCTTCCGCGCAGTGTGCATTCAATTAGTTCGCCAGTTTTATCGTGTTTAACTATGCTTAAGCCCCCTGTAGAGCGAAGAACAGTACCGGTTTCTTTTTTCATGTGTTTGTTTGAGTAAAAGTTAAAAGTTTATAAAGTTGGTTGCGTTCCTTGTACCTTGTACCTTGCTACTTGCTCCTTTATTTCACACCTCAATATCGAACTTATAACCAGAATATTTACGGATATTCAGAGCGTAGCTGTTGTCAAACAAGAGATATTGCCCTTTTATTCCAATCAGTCTTCCCGAAAAGATAGGCTTTTTATCGAAGTTAACAGATTGTTTTACAGTTACTTTCTCGATAATTGGATATTCAAATTTATAAATAGTATCGTCGCTATTAAAATATTGCCTGTATTCATCTGGTAACAAGCTGCTTAGTTTCTGCTTCGATTCAATCAGGTCAACATTTTTTTGATTGTTGTTTGTTAACATGGTTCGCCAGTGGGTTTTGTCGGCAATATGATTTTTATAGAATACCTCAATAATTCCTGCCAAATACCTGTTGGGAGTAAGTGCAAAGCTAATTGCCTGCGAAGCTCCTTGGTCTATCCAGCGTGTGGGCACTTGGTGATTACGTGTTACTCCAACTTTAAGTTGCGATGTGTCAGATAGATACACATGATGTTCTATCAAACAGTTTTTCTTTGCCCACTCCATATCGCGGGCAATTCCTAAATGCGCCTTACATTTTTCGGGGTGCAAAACATCTTCTTCCGTTTCAGGTCTTGTGATAAAGCACTTATAGCAATATCCTTGAGCAAAAGATTTTTTTGTTTTAGCTCCACACGCCACGCAGTTGATTATGCCCAAATAGGAAAACTTTATTTCTGCACCCAATAGTTCGTTCATATCAATTTGTGAATCACCTATTGGCAAAAAATATTTTACAGGGTTTTCGTGGATTGATACCATCTTAAGAATATTCCCGGAATACATATTCATGTTGCGTTGTAAATAATAACCAAGTTTTATAGCCCATTTTGATAAAACTATGCGAAAATAGCTAAATTTGCAGAACTTCAATACTTTATTGGTTAATTTTACCGTTGTTTTATGGTGTCTTTTAACTTGAGTTTGAAGCAGACAATTTTGTCTAACTATGTATATGTTAATTTGTTATTAAATTGCTGAATAGATGCGAACTGTAAAACCGTTTTTTTATCTGATATTTATCCTCTTTGTTTCAAGCCCATTGGGATTGCTTGGGCAACATCAGGTAATAACCACCAAGAACGATACTTTAAATTGTTCGGAAATAGAGTTCAATTTGGAAATGGAAGAAGTTTACTGCCAGTTGGCTTCTTCCGACAACGTTTTACTCTTTTCGCCCGATGATATTGCTACAATAAATTACCATTTTTATCCCAAATACCCTGATTTGTCGCACCCGCGATTTATAGTCCGTACTGGAATTGGAATTGCCATAAGTAATTATGTGCAAGCCTTTGGCAATATTTCTACTCAAAATATTTTGAAAGAGGAGCTAAAGCGAGGAGCACACTTTACAATTGGCGGACAATATTATATCAATAGAAGCTTGTTCGGAGTGGCAGCGGAGTATGGACATATGTGGTTTAAGCAAAGCTACGACAGTATCAATACCTGGGCTATGGAAAGATTGAACAACGTAGGAGTAGGCGTTGCATATTGCAGTAAATCGGTTACAAACGAACTGTTTGTAACAGCACAACTTCTTTTTACATATTCGGACTATAAAACAAAAGGGAAAATTCCTGCTTACGAGTTTCAAGGTGAGAACCAAATGTTTGGGGCAAATCTTTCGGCAACGTTAAACTATCATATAACAGAACACCTGCTACTCGGTTTTTCAGGCAAACTCCAATTTTTTGATAAAAAACCTTCTCAGCCAAATAAAACAAGTATCAATTTAGGTGTTTTTGAGGTTGCAATGGGGTTTTCTTGGATTTTTCCGTGATGTATCTAGAAATTAGAACACAGACGACACGGATTAAACGGATTGTTACGAATTTAATATGTGGCAGATTTTATAAGACCGTTAAAATAACAAAGCGCAAATAATAAACGATTAACAGACAAAAAAAATTAATGCTTTTTAACTCGATAGATTTTGCGATTTTTTTACCGATAGTTTTTATACTCTATTGGTTTGTAACAAATAGAAATTTAAAACTTCAAAACTTGCTAATTGTAGTGGCAAGCTATGTGTTTTACGGCTGGTGGGATTGGAGATTTTTATCATTGATCACATTCAGTATAGTTGTTGATTATTTAATGGGACTCCTATTAGGCAAAGAGGAGAATCAGCGAAAACGAAAAATTTTATTACTGGTCAGTATTGTTGTGAATCTTGGATTTTTAGGATTCTTCAAATACTACAATTTTTTTGTGGATAACTTTGTTGCAGCTTTTTCATTTTTTGGACGAGATATTAAAGCCAATTCATTGAATATCATTTTACCTGTTGGTATAAGCTTTTACACATTTCAAACCCTAAGCTATACTATTGATGTTTACAGACGAAAATTCGAACCTACAAAAGACTTTATTGCATTTGCCGCATTTGTCAGTTTTTTTCCAAATTTAGTTGCCGGACCTATTGAAAGAGCGACAAATTTATTGCCTCAATTTTATTCAAAGCGTGTTTTTAATTGGGAAAAAGCAAATAAAGGTTTTTTACTTATCTGCTGGGGTTTGTTTATGAAAATAGTAATTGCAGATAATTTAGCATTTTATGTAAATACCATCTTCAACGATATTGAAAGTTTTAAGGGCTTACCACTAATTTGGGCTACATTTTTTTTCACATTTCAGATTTATTGTGATTTTGCAGGTTATTCTTATATAGCAATAGGAACAGCCAAATTTTTTGGCTTTGACTTAATGACAAATTTCAGACAACCATATCTTGCTGTTTCATTTTCTGAATTTTGGAAAAGGTGGCACATATCATTATCATCTTGGTTTAAGGATTATGTATATATTCCATTAGGAGGTAATAGAAAGACAACTATTGCAACAAATTTTAATATTTTAATAACTTTCCTTGTTTCGGGATTTTGGCATGGTGCGAATTGGACATTCATTATATGGGGACTAATACATGGACTTCTTAATATATTATCAAGGAATTTAACAAAAATCAAAACATTCAAATTCATTAGGATTTCTTTTGTTTTTGGCATTACGATGTTTACATGGGTTGTTTTTAGAGCTAATTCTATTCACGATTTGATTTATTTCTTTACTAATTTTTTTAAGATTAACACATCCAAAATAATTGGACTTCCAACTATGGAGCGGAGTGACTTTCTAATGCTTATTATATTTATTGTTGTTTTATTTATAGTTGATATTCTTATTTCATATTTTGAAAAACAAAAAGTGAAATTGTATGAGAAAACTTTTGTTTTAAGTATTCTTTCATCAATCTTATTACTTAGTATTTACCTATTTGGAAGTTTTGAAGTACAAGAATTTATTTATTTTCAGTTTTAATAATATAAAATGAAGCCTTTTTTTAAAGTAGTTTTAACCACACTATCAATACTAATTATTGGTGTTTTCACTATAGAATATCTTTATAAAGACTATAAAACCACAATTGATAAAAAATTCGATGCTTATAATAAACAAAAATCTTCGCAAGTAATACTTATTGGCAATTCACATGTTGGATGTTTAAACGAACCAGAGTTTAATGGAAAAACATCATTTAATTTTTCTATAGGAGGTCAAGATATTTTTCATTTCTATACGATTTTAAAAACAGTTTTAGAACAAGAAAATAATATTGAGCTTGTAATAATAGGTGTTGACTACGATTTATTTGGATATGATTATAAAATTGCTAATACAATGTGGTTAGATAGGACTTATTATAAAAAAACTAAGTCTCTTTATGATTCATCATATTCAAATAAAATTATGGCGACATCAGCTTTTTTCCGTTCAAATAGAGATTTTAGTTATTTGTTTAGAAGTAAAGAAAACATTGCTGACAGTCAAAACATAAAGGAAGAGAACAAAATGTTTACTCCTATAATTGGCTCTGCAAAGGATAGAGCAATAGAACATAGTGTTCATAAGTTTGATGTAAATCTTGTAAATTCAAATGTTTCATATCTTGAAAAAATTATTTTCTTAACGTTGAGTAAAGGCGTTAATATCGTATTAATTAATCTTCCAAAACATAATAATTATTATAATAATTACAATAAAGAAGTTATAGAAATTGGGGAAAAAGAATTTGAATTAATTCGCAATAAGTATCAAGTACCAGTTTTTGATTTTTGGGAATCACCGGTTTTTAATGATACCGACTTTGTAGATGGAGACCATTTATCAGAGATTGGAGCTAAAAAGGTACTATCCATCATAGAAGA
>JAAYQU010000011.1 GCA_012519055.1 Bacteroidales bacterium
ATATTGTTGGACAAGTAGTTCAAACAATTGAAAATCCAACAGAAGTACAAACTATCTCTATTGCAAATTATACTACAGGAGTTTATATGGTTACATTGTTTGATAACAACGGAAACTCAACAACACAACGATTTATTAAGCAATGAACAATGTGCAATGAGCAATTAACAATTTTCTTAGGAGCGAGAGCAGAGCCAAGCTTGCTTGAGCTCTGCCGAGTGACGAAAGCTGTGTGTTGGGCGCAGTCGAAGTAAAAAGATAATAGAACTGGATTAATCAGCTGAATATTAGCTTGTTGTAGAGACGTCATATTATGGCGTCTCTATTGCAATATCGACACATTGTAGAGACGGAGCATGCTCCGTCTCTACTTAAAGCCTTTAGGTAATAGAAGTTGCGGAGCACTAGCTCGATGCAACTTTTTTCATAAAAACAGTTGCATTTACTCTTTAAAAGTGATATATTTACATTTGGCTTTGCTTGTATCAACTTAAATAACTGCTGATTATGAAAAAATTCACACTAATTATTGGAATGTTAGTAGTAAGCTTTTCGCTTTTTGCACAACGATTAGCCGAACCTCAACCACGTTTGTCGAAAATGACAGACGCACCGCAAAACAACGAACAGAGAATTACCTCCAAAACAGGGGAAATAGAGGGTGATATTATTTTTGAAGAGTACTTTAATGCATCAGAGTGGAGCGCAGCCAGCGTTGATGGCGTCGCTGTTCCTGAGAATATGCCCGAAGGATGGAGTGTATTTGACGCTACAGGAAACAACTTCTTCTGGCGTTGGTCAACGGAAGGACCACGAGGTCCATATACCAGTATTCCCTGGAATGTTCCTAACGATCGCATAAAAATTAAATCAACCAGCGATACTCAGTATTGGTGGAGTGAAAAAGGGTTTTTGATGTTCGAGCTTGACTTCTATAACACTACTTCTGAAGGAGAATCAACTGATATAATAATGGATTCGTATATTCAGTTTCCACCTATTGAGACTACAGAGAACAATGCAGTAAACGTTCGTTTCGAACAGTATCACCGATTCTGTTGTGCTAGTTACGATATTGGAATAGGACCAAAATTGTACATCAGTAGTGACAACACTACCTGGACTGAATTTGATGTAGAACAAGCATCTATTAATGCCACACCTGTAACAAACCCAAGTGTATATGAAATGTCTGTTAGTAATGTTGCAGCCAATCTATCAACTGTTTATGTTCGACTACACATAAAAGGACTATCTCATTACTATTGGATGGTTGACGATTTTATATTATATGAACCATATTCATACGATGTCAGGTTAAACGGATATTGGGTTGACTATAAAAAAGATAAATGGGCAAATTATTTCACATCCGGATATAATAAAAGATTTACAGGTACCCCATATTACAATCCATACTATGCATTTCAAAAAATTTTAACCTCAAGAGCTATTGTTCAAAACTACGGTGCTCTTCCATTTTCAGATGTCCAAATTACTACAAAAGTTGTAAAAGAAGATGGAACTATTCTTGATGAAAAATCATCAGTAGTTGTAAGCAGTATTGCACCAGGAGAGATTGACACCTCTTTTGTAGCAATACATAATTATCAAATTCCAAAAACAATTGAAAGTGTGGGATCATACTATTACGATGGAGTTGTTTCCGGCTCAGTTGAGGACCAAGTACCTGAAAACAACTTATATCGTTACGATTTTAATATTACTGAAAATGTTTTTGGTTATGCAAATCCTTTAACAGCTGGCACCAGTCGCCAAAGCCCATTCATCTCTTATGGTGCCGTTGATGGCGATGGTGTTGCTGTTGAGTTTTTCTTAAATCCACCAATAGATACTATTCCCGGCACAGAAATACCTGCTCCTTACGTATTTAGAGGTATTAACACATATATAAGTAACGATGGGTATAACTGGGACATCTGGAATTCAGAAGATGTAGCTTATCTAACTGCAGAGATTTATGAGTCTGACACTGCGGGAAATTACGATTTGACTGCACCAATTATATCAAGTGCTTCAACTCCTATCTATTCAACTATGGCTGACACGTGGGTATTCCTGCCGTTTATTTCTGATGGTGCTTCTGAAAATATTACACCAACAGTTGAGGGTCAAGCATATCTTGCTGTGATTCGTTTTTTCACTGGTAATCAAAAATTCTTTATCGGTGGTGACAAAGTGACACAACCCTCCTTTCATAGTAATTTTCTTATTATCGGAGAAGAGATGGGTTGGATAGGAACGGAAATAAATATTTCGATGGAGTTAATAGTTGACAAATATTTGTCGAATCCGAGGGGTAGCGTAAAAGTTACGGTGCTTGGACCCATACATTGCTATCCAATAGTACCAATGTATAATAGTCCTGTTGAAATTAGAGTTCCGAATATCAATGAAAATGGCGAACTTATAGGAATTGATATATTAACACAAACTACTGATTTCAATGGGGTTGTTACTTTTGACAACTTAAGAGCAGGTTCATACACTGTTGCCGCAGCCTTAGTAGTAGAAGGCGGTCAAGCGATTGCTACCGACACAGATGGCAACGAAATATGGGGAAGAACAGGTGTAACCGTTCAGGGTTCAGGCACTTATGACGTAACTATTATACTTAATTATCCCATCAACATTAATGAACCAAACTTGTTGCGTAATGTTAAATTGTACCCTGTTCCATCAAACAACACAGTTACTATCGAAAGCCCTGTAAATATTTCAAGAATAGTTATTAGCAATATTGTTGGACAAGTGGTTCAAACAATTGAAAATCCAACACAAATACAAACTATCTCTGTTGCAAACTATGCTACAGGAGTTTACATGGTTACATTGTTTGATAACAACGGAAATTCGGCAACACAACGCTTAATCAAACATTAATTTAGCAAACTAATAAATTATTATAAAAAAGGGGTGGCTTTAAAGTCTCCCCTTTTTTATTCACGGTCACTGAGTTTATCGAAGTGACAGACATAAGCCCCTGGTGGTGGCTTCGATTGCTGCGCACTCAGCCACCAAAACACAAAAAAGAGGCTGTCTCTTTGTAATTTCGAGACAGCCTCCATTTTATAAAACAAATAATAAATTTATTTCACTACCCACGTATTGCCTGAATTAAGCAAATCGTCCATATTTTTAATTTTTGCTTTTTGCTTAACTTCTGCAATCTGATCTGTAACTCTTTGATCATAAGATTCTCCTTTAACTGAGCGAATTACTCCAAGAGCAACGGGCAGATCAGGATACGCCATATTGCTTAACATCAAATGTATCCCGGGATGTTTCTGATGTGCATCATGTACAAGAATATCATCTATGGTATAGCCATCTTTACCAATAGTAACCGCTTTTAGTTTAAGTCCTTCAAGTACCAAACCTTTATCCTTGTCTTTGCCAAAAATCATCTTCTCACCATGTTTCAAAACAATTGTTCTATCGTCTCTGAATTCTTTAGAAGTGAACATTTCATGTGTTCCGTCATTGAAAATCACGCAGTTCACCAACGACTCGATAACAGCCGCTCCTTTAAAACGAGCTGCCTCCTCGAAAATTTCGCTTGAAAGCTGTACCATTACATCAATTGTTCTGGCAAAAAAGTGTCCTTGAGCACCAATAACCAATTCACCGGGTCTAAATGGAGCCTCGACTGTTCCATATGGAGATGTTTTAGTTATTGCACCAAATTTTGATGTTGGTGAATATTGACCTTTTGTTAGTCCATATATTTCGTTGTTAAACAAAACGATGTTTAAGTCGATATTACGTCTCACTTCGTGTATAAAGTGGTTCCCTCCTATGGCGAGGGCATCTCCGTCGCCGGTTATTTGCCATATACATAGGTCTGGATTAGCTGTTTTTAAGCCCGAAGCAATTGCCGAGGCTCTACCGTGTATTCCGTGAAATCCGTATGTTGATACATAGTAAGGGAATCTTGACGAGCAACCTATACCCGATACAACGACTACTTTCTCTTTGGGACAACCCACGTTAGCCATTGCTTTAAGAATTGAGTTTAATATTGCGTGGTCTCCACAACCGGGACACCAACGAACCTCTTGGTCACTTTTAAAATCTGCTGGTTTATATTGTATATCTGCCATGATTATTTCTCCTCTAATATTTTTATGAAGTGTTCCTCCAATTCGTGTACTGTAAATGGTAGTCCCGCTAATTTATTGTATTGCAAATAGTTAAATTGCGGATATTTTATTCTCAAGAAGTTTGCGAATTGACCAAAGTTTAATTCACAAACAACTATTCGTTTGAAATTTGCAAATATCTCTGCCACGTTAGTCGGTAGCGGATTGATATAGTTAAAATGACATAAGCTAACATCTTTTCCTGCTTTACGCATATTTTTCACTGCATTATACAGGTGACCATATGTTCCTCCCCATCCTACTACTAACAAGTCACCTTTCTCTGCTCCGTAAACAGTTTGCTTAGGAATAACGTTCTGCACGCGCTCTACCTTTTCATTACGGAGGTTGCTCATTATTTGGTGATTTTCAGGAACATAAGACACAGTTCCAGTAATGTTCATTTTTTCTAATCCTCCAACACGGTGTTCCATTCCTGGTGTTCCTGGTATTGCCCAATAGCGATTTAAGAACTCTTCATTACGTGCATAGGGTTGATATTTTTCACCTTTTTTTGCGTAAGGAGGTTTTATTTCTGGATAATCCTTCATTGAAGGTATTCTCCATGGCTCACTTCCGTTAGCAAGGAAACCGTCAGTAAGTAAAATTACTGGCGTCATATGTTCGAGGGCTATTTTTGCCGATTCGAAAGCGTATTGGAAACAGTTACTTGGCGTAGATGCAGCAATTACAACTACAGGACACTCTCCATTACGACCATATAATGCTTGCATCAAATCTGACTGCTCTGTTTTTGTTGGTAATCCAGTTGATGGACCTCCACGCTGAACGTCAACGATAACTAATGGCAACTCTGTAATTACAGCTAATCCAATAGCCTCGGATTTAAGTGACAATCCGGGTCCTGATGTTGATGTCGCTGCCAAATCGCCTCCATATGCTGCTCCAATAGCTGTACAAATACCCGCGATTTCGTCTTCAGCTTGGAAAGTCTTAACACCTAAGTCTTTGCGCATTGAAAGTTCTGCAAGAATTTCTGTAGCAGGAGTGATAGGATATGATCCAAGGAAAAGTTCCAAACCGGCTTTTTCTGCTGCAGCAAGAAGTCCCCAGGCAGTTGCTGTATTACCATTAATATTTCTGTATGTACCAGGCTTTTGTTTAGCAGGGGCAACGTTTACACGTCTGCTTGCAAGTGCCTCAATTGTTTCTGCGTAGTGATATCCTGCTTCTAAAACTTTCTTATTTGAATTCATTACATCAGGCTTTTTCCCAAACTTATCTTTCAAATAAGTAAAAGTGTGTTCAAGAGGAAGGTTAAACATAAAGTATGTCATTCCCAGAGCAAACATATTACGCGTACGCAAAACACTTTTGTTATCAGTAGTAATATCTTTTATTGCTTCTTGTGTTAATGTTGTAATGGGAGCTTCAACAATATTAAAATCTCCTTTTTTGAACTCGGGAAGTGGATTTTCTTTATAGCCCGCTCTTTCTATGTTTTTATCGATGAATGCATCACTATTAACAATGATTGTTCCTCCCGGTTTTATCCAGCGTGTATTTGCTTTAAGTGCTGCGGGGTTCATTGCTACTAAAACGTCGCAAAAATCGCCTGGGGTTGTAACTTGATCATTGCCAAAATGCAATTGAAATCCTGACACACCTCCAACTGTGCCTTGAGGGGCTCTAATCTCCGCTGGATAATCAGGAAAGGTTGAAACATCGTTACCTAAAAGGGCTGATGTGTTCGAGAATTGCGTTCCGGTTAGCTGCATCCCATCACCTGAGTCGCCTGAAAACCGGATTACTACACTCTCCTTCTCAATTAATTTCTTTTTTTCTGCCATAACTGACTCTATTTAATTGTAAAAAAAACTGCTTAAAGTATTTTTTCGCCTATTCTCAGGTATTTGTTGAAATTGTATTTACCTGATAATTTTTGCTATAAAAAACCTTATGCAGCTTCCTATTTTATTTTATTCAATAGTTTGTTTTATTCAATTCAAAAACAAAATTACTCAATATTTTGCCATAAGCCAAACTCTTTTACAATTTAATTCAACACATTACTGATCATCAATACTTTAGTTTAGAATAAAGGTTGTTGTAATGCATAGTAAAAGCGAACCGGCGTATTAAACCATTATTTGCCATTTGCAAAACTGTTTTATCGATGATTACGCATGTTTGAGTTGTTTACTCTCAAACTTTAGATTATTTCCCTGTAGATTTAAGCGTATTTATTGTTTCTTCAAGTTTTTGGTTTTCTACCTTTATTAGTTCTAGCTCTTCGATTAGTATTTCTTCTCTGGCTCTCATCTGCTCTTGAGTTGATTGCATTTCTTCCATATTTTGACGCAACTCCTCCTCTTGTGCTTTCATTTGCATTGCCTGCTCGTTGGTTTGTTCAAGCAGTTTTTCTGTTCTTAGGTTTGCTTTCATCTTAATAATTGTCGAAGCAAGGGTTTCAGATACCTTTTCTACGAGTTCTATCGAATGTGACTCAATTTCATTAAGGCTCGCTAATTCAATAGCGCCTACAACTTCGTTGTCGGTTTTTAAGGGTATTATTAGTAATTCTTTAGGACTGCTTTCTCCTAAGCCGGATACTATGTTAATGTAGTCGTCAGGAAGTTTTTTTATATATATTTTTTCTTTTTCTAATATGCATTCCCCAACAAGTCCTTCGCCAGGCATTAAGGTCTTTTTTTCTAATCTCCTGCGGTTGTATGCATAACAGGCTACCATTTCAATAAATATATCGTCTGTTTCATTATTTACCATAAAAACCCCACCCATATTTGCCCCAACATAAGTTACAAGATTGCTTACTATTTTGTATGAAAGCTCATCAATATTATTGATATCTTGCCGCAATATATCCGAAATAGCTGTTACACCTCTGTTAACCCAGTTTTGTTGCTCAATTTCTACTTGTTGCTGCTTTTCAATTTCTTGTGTAGAGGCGAGTTTGTCTCGCATGTTTATCAGTGATTTCCCTAAAACATCTTCGTCGCTTATGAGTGGTAGCTGGGCATTTAGATCCCCTTTTGCTATTTCGTCCGCGAAAAGTGCTTTTCTCTCAATCTCAACAATAAGTTGATCTATTGATTGCGTCATTTCTCCTATTTCATCGTGACGGTGCTCATTTATTTTATTAGTTGCTTTCCCGTTTGCAATGTCGCCAATTATTGTTTTTACTTTTTTTATTGCTTCGAATATTGGGTTTACAATGTACCTATTGCTGAGTAAAAACAGTATTATTCCTAATATAACAGATAAAACAATTGCTGTCCTTAATTTTGTAAGACCTCTAAATAACTCTTCTTCATAAAAATTTACAACTAAATAGGCATCGTATGGCTTAAAATAGCTGATATACTGCCACTTAACCCTATTGTCAACCGAAAAAAGATATTTAAAATACCCCGATCCTTCACCATAGGAGAGTCTTTTTATGTGATTTTCTGCATTCAATTCATTAGTGCCTTCTTTCCACGGGTGTAATAGAAAATCTCCTTGCTGAGTTACAAGAAATGGATATCCCGTTTCGAAATACTTTCGTTCTTCAAAATATGGCTTGAGCATTTCATAGTCGGTTTCTGTAAATCCACTGTCAGTCAGAATTGCCACCATAGACATAATTTCCGATATATCACGCAAGCTACTCATCATCATACCGTGGGTATCATCTAATATTTTTTTAACTTGTTGACGGTACGTCCAATATAACGCTAGTACTGTAAAAGTTAAAAATATTAATAATAGTGACCTTACCTTGGTCTGTATGCTCAACTTTCTATAAAATTTTATCAATCTCATCTTAACGCCGTATAACTATCTTTAAATAAGTCGTTTAATATAATAATGTTTATGTTGATAAAAAACACATCTATTAATTTCATATTCAAAACAAGCCAAATACACCATTGGGTGTAATTTCTAGATAGCGGTATAAGGTTTCTCCTGCAATTATATTTATTACCCACGAAACTATCATCATTGTAAATCCGTATTTAAAAGAGTCTCCAATGCTGTATTGGTTGGTTTCGTATAACAATGCGGCAGGCTTACTATTAAATGGAAGTACATATACGTGGTTTATCATAAAGGCAACAGGTAAAGCAAGACTTACTACACTAAAATTAAATCGTGTAGCAACTCCTATAGCAATTGGTACAAAGACCATTGCCCGCATCGTTTTCGATTGGAAAAAAAGTGCACTCAATGTCATTAGTCCTGTTAATAATAGGTAAAGCATCCAAAATGGTGTTTCGCTTCCTATCCCTAAAAAGTTAAAAAAGGCACTTACCGCTAATGATGGCAAGTCTGTGTACGAAAAGGCTGTTCCTAAAGTATATGCTCCTGCCGAGAATAGCATCAAGTGCCACGGTATGTCAACTTCATTCCATTTTACTACACCTATGCGAGGCAAAAGTGCTACGATCCCCCCTACGAATGCTACAGCGGTTGGGCTTATACCGTGCAACTTATCGGTTGACCACAAAAGTAGTATGGATACAAATATAATAATTGCTTTTTTTTCAGAGAAGCTTACTTTTCCTAGTTTTTGGTACTCTTCTTTAAGGCGTTCCATACCACCTTCTATTTGTGGGACTCTTTCACTAGGTTTAAGTGGAAAAAATATTCTTGTGGCTACAATATATCCCAAAATCACGATCACTATCATCACTGGGAATTGAGCTGATAGCCATTCCGAGTAAAAAATATTTCCACCTGTAGCTCCAACTATCAGAGCAACAGCGTATAGGTGAGCTCCTGCTCCTGTCAGAAATCCTGTGGCTCCAACGTTAATATAAAAGAGATTTTGCAATACTATGCTTCGTCCGAAATTATTTCTCGAATCACCACCGGTAGCACCAAATATGGCAGCAATAACCATAAAAATTGGTAGTAATATGGCAGCTTTTGCAGTTGTTGCCGAAATAAATGCTGATAATACGACATTAATTACCAAAAAACTAATAAATATCGAGCTTGCATTTTTCCCAAACTTAATTATAAACCACAGTGCAAAACGTTTTGCAATACCCGTCGAAACTAACATACTTGCCAATATAAACGACATAATATTTAACCACATAACAGGATGCCCTAAATTGGCGTATGCCTCTTTTTCGGGTACAACATTGAAAAGTACAAGTGCGGCTATTAAAATAAGTGAGGTTAAGTAGTTAGGTATTGCTTCAGTCATCCAAAGTATCAATCCAGCAAGGAATATACCTGCAAGAAATACGTTGCTGCGTATAAATGCAACTTCACCTATTTTATCAAATGCTACTTTGGCGCTTTTCGATAGATGCGTGGGATCAATATTTTGCAAGAATGGCATATCTATGATAAACGCAAATAAAAAGAAGACTATCACTGCCAAAGGAGCCCCTATTTTAGCCAGTTGTCTCTCGAACTTACCCTTATTACGTTTTGGCAATTTATCGATACGGTAATGACTCATATCTAGAGGGTCAAATACCGCTTCATCTATTTGATCGGATACTTTAGTTGTCATTATCTGTGTTTAGGCTTTATGTTTTGCTCTGTAGTTGAAGATAAAAATTTCCGCCAATTGGCTTATGCTTATACTACAAGCATGCCAGTTGTTGCGTTGTTTTAACAATATATTTTAGTTGAAATATTTACCACTTTGTGTATGGTTTTTTCATTAACATTGAGTTGTAGTATTTTACATCTCCTGTTACTTCTTGTCCCAACCATTGTGGTTTTTCAAATTTGTCTGATTCTGATTTGAGTTCAATTTCGGCAACTATTAGTCCCTGATTTTCACCATAAAATTCGTCAACTTCGAATACAAAGTTACCCATCGGTACTTCGTAACGTGTTTTGTCTATTACTCCGGGTTCGCATATTTTCAGCAACTCTTTAACTTCTGCCACAGGTATCTCTTTCTCCCATTCATAACGGCTTGCTCCGCTTTCACTGCCAATGCCTTTGATTGTAATATATCCTTTTTCGCCCTTAACTCTAACTCTAACAGTTCTTTCAGGTACCGATGAAAGGTAGCCTTGTGTTATTCGGGTCTGCTTTACAGCATCTTTTTTAAAATCACCTTTAACAAGGAATTTTCTCTCTATTTCTTGTGCCATTTTTTACGTTGTTGTGGATTTATAGATATTATTTAGTTTGCCAATGGCTTGTTAATCATGCCTATGACCCTTTTTATTGCTTGTAAATAGTTGATATTTTCGACGCCTTCAAGCCCAACCTCTTTTATTGTTTTTTTAATGTCTTCTATTTCTGTCGATTCCGAGTTTATAGTTACCACACGTGCCCCATTAATCAACACTTCTCCATATTCGCAAATTGTGTTGTTTACCATATATCCGAATCGCTGTTTATGTACTTTTACTGCTGCTAAATCGGGGTGATTATATATTATTTCCATAAACTCATCGAAGGTGTATGTCTCTTTTTTAAGCTCAGGCATTTTCACTTGGAAAGCCGGAAATACCTCATTTTTCAGCACAGAAGCCTTTATCGGAAATTCGCCTTTCATAAGTGGATTCCACTGTTCAAGTCCGTCAACGGTTTTGATATATGTTTTTATATCCATCTTCCCGTCGCGTATTTTTGTGTTGTTTATGTCGTTAGTTCGAGAGAGAATATATATTTCGTCTGAATATCTTTCCCAAACTTTTTCTGGAACGGGCATTGACAAACGTGCCATGCGTTTAGCCGAGTTATCGAAATTTTGCCCGAACGACCTGAATTCAAATCGTGGTTTTGATTCTTCTCCGATTTTAAGTTCTTCTTTGCTCATTGTTTAATGTTTATAAGATAGGGTGTCGATTATACTACCCGACACCCTATTGTTTGATTTTAATTATTTAACTAACATTTAACTGTTACGCAGACTATTCGTTTGGAATATCTGCTGCGCCTGTTGCATCGTTTTCAGCACGAAGTGTAGGATTATCAACAACTTTCCAATCACCTGTACCGTTAGGTATTCTGCAGAATGAGCCTGGTGCCAAGTCACTTATAGTTACATCAAGATTGTCTTCAGCACCGCGTAAGAACATATCTATTAAAGCTCCTGATGGACTAAACATTTTTAAACGAACTGATTTTTTTGCCGAGAAACCAGATGAAATTGAATGATCGTATGGTTCAGCTGGATTGCCTGGATTTTCAGTGTTGTTTTTAGTTCCTAAAATGTAATATTTTCCGGCAGCTAAAATAGTATTATTGGGGATTATTCCAACGGTGTCTTGGTTGTTCCTTTCAAAATATACACCCGAAATATCAATATCTGCACTGGAATAATTGTAAAGCTCAATGAACTTTTCGTTGTCTGATGGTGCTCCAGCCCATATTTCGTTAATTACAAAGCCATCAAAACTTGGTCCTCCAACTGTAAATTCAGCTGTTGTTGTTGGAGCACCTGCAGGGTAATAAGTTATTAAATTAACCGAGTTAACAGCCTTTACGTAATATTGTATTACATCACCTTCTGTTTGTGCAGGTATTTCTCCTGAATAAGCAGTTCCTGTCGTATTTTCCATTTTTACTGTAGCAAATTCCGACTCTGTGCTTTTTTTGTAAAAAAGGTCAACGCTTTTTAATGCTCCGTTATCGTCAACGATATTTGCGGTAACGGTATACGGTCCTGTTCCTAGTACTTCAACACCTTGTATAAGTGGCGGGTTATCCTTTTTTTCTTTTTTACAAGATGTTAAAACTGCTGCTGTGCTCAAAAGAGCAATAGCCATTACACTTAAAATTGTTCTCTTCATAGTATTCATTTTTTTTAGTTAATATAAAGGTTTATTTAATTAAAAATCAATTTCAAAACGTGTTCCAACCCAATAATAATCAAATCCGCCTTTTGGAACATTCCAATTATATTTTGATGAGGCATTTTCATCGTGATCAACGTAAGCTGCATTAAGGATTATTCGCACGTTTTTCTTAGCCCAATAAGTTACTGCAAGCGAAGTTACTTTACCCTCACCTCCTTTAACATTTGCCTCTTCATCATTCAAGCTTAGATAGCTGTATCGAGCAGCTATTTCAACTGAACCTTTTTTAGATTTAGGATTGATACGTGTAAACTCCCCATCAAGGTAATTAAAATTTTGACGATCTCCAAATAGATAATATGATGCCTCAATATAGTATCCTCCGAAATTCGCATCTTCTAGATTTTGACCTGTGTAGTTAATGTCGTCATATATTTGACCACGTCTTAATGTCATAATTTTGTATTCACTTTGTATTCTGAACGATTTATATGCAAAAGCAAGTTCTGCATTGGCAATTAAAATATTTTGCACGTTTGTAACTGCGTCTGTGTCTAAGAAACGTTTTTGTGAAGTGCGGTTTTCGTCATATGTCCTGAAACGAACAGTATTATATCCTTCGTCGGTAATTTGTGGTGTGCGATACGAACCTCCTGCTCCGATTCCTAAGACAATGTCATTACCCTTAACCGGGTATCCCATTATACGACCTGTAACTGCCTTACTTGCCTCAGTACCGGTGCGTTGTTTGCGGCGTACGTCTTTAGCATCCTTATCGAACGCTTCATCAGAAAATAGACCTAATCCTGCATAAAACCATGGATGTGAGTATTTTGCTCCAATACCCATATGACGACTTGGGTCGAGCTCGCAACTCATAGGACGTTCCATAAATGACACATAGCGAGAAGTGGTGTTTGTCATCATGCCCATTGGCTCACGAAATTGTCCTACTTGGAAACTAAGAGCATCATTTACGCTGTATTGTAGGTAAGCATCATTAATGTCAACTTCGAGATCACGGAAGTCGAAGTCTATCTCACCGTACCACTTTTCACTAACTTGCGCTTTGAAAGCAAAACGCGCTCTACGTATATGTGCACCATCACTAAGCTGTATGGCATCTGCCGGATTTCCAGTTAAGGTATTCTGGGAAAGATTGTTGTCATAGTTGTCAAAAAACTTTGTAAAATCAACATTGATTCTAAAGTCTGTCCATATTTTAAATTTTTCATCTTTAGACTCAAAAGTTAGCACTCCGTCTCTCGCTTCGGTTACAAGGGGCTCTCTTTCAACTGTTTGTCCATATTGATTTAGACGTGTATTACTACTAAGAGTAAGGTCAATGCTATTTTTCCCAATCACCACAACTTCCATTTCTTCGAAGTCCGGGTGCGAAAAAATTAGGGTTTCAGTAGATTTTTGTTCAACAGCAATGCTGTAATTGCCATTTTCGTTCGATTTTGCTGTTACATCATCGCCCTTTAATCTAACTTCTACCCCTTCAATAGGTTTTCCGTCAATGTTTGACTTAATGACACCAGTAACATTTCTGGTTTGAGCCTGCACTACACATGACATAGAAATAAGCAAGCTCACGATTAATAGTCTCTGTTTTTTCATTCTCTCTCTAAGTTAAAAATTGTTTATTATTATTTGAGTTATTAATTGTTAGTAAAAATAGAAAAACTATTGCAAAAAAAAAATTTGCTTGTTTAAATCTACATCAATACGACTGATATTCAATATGTTAGAGGAATAATCACACAAATCTCTCTATAAAAAATGGCAGTCGAGATTTCAAAAGTAAGCAATTAGCTGCAGTTTTAAAAGAAAATAGCAAAAAAAAATGAGTTGGAAATAAATAAAATTGAGTTTAGGGCAAACTGCAAGAGCAATTCTCGCTTCTAATTGCACATTAAATATCAGAATGATGTAGCTTATTTAGTGTATCAAAAAAGCTACCCTACTGAGTGCAGATATACAATCTATTCACGATAATAAACTCGTTTTATTCTACTTGATATTCCTGTAAGCACCTCGTATGGTATTGTTCCCATGCTTTCAGCAATTTCATAAATGGGCAAATCTTCTCCAAATATTAATACTTCGTCTCCCTCTTTAGCATCTAATCCTGTTACGTCTAACATGCACATATCCATGCATATATTACCTATTGTGTACGCAATCTTGCCATTCACAAGCATTTTCCCTTTGCCGTTTCCTAATATCCGTCTATAGCCGTCTGCATAACCAATAGGGATAGTTGCAATAGTCGATTTTCTATTTACAACACCTTTACGGCTGTATCCGACTGTTTCGTTTGCTTCAATCTCCTTTATTTGCATTATTTGCGAACGCAAGGTAACTACCTGTTTTATTGACGGATTGTTCTCGAAACTAATTCCATAAAGTCCTATTCCTAAGCGCACGGCATCAAACTGAAATTGTGGAAATCGCTCTGTTCCTGCCGTATTTAATATGTGTCTGAAAAAACTATAGTTTAATTCGGCGCTTATCCGTTCGCTTATTTGTTTGAAATCAGCTATTTGTTGCAATGTAAAACTGTCGAATTGAGGGTCATCAGCTGCTGCGAGATGACTAAAAACTGACATCACTCTAACATTCTTAAAGTTTTTTAAAACCTTGCACAGTTTCTCAATCTCAAAAGGCTTAAATCCTGAACGATTCATACCGCTGTCTATTTTAATGTGGATAGGGTAATTTTGAATTGAGATTTTTGCTAAGTAGTTATTAAAATTCTCTAAAAAATCGAAACCAAATACTTCGGGACCTAAGTTGTATTCAACAATCTCAGGAAAAGTTTCTATTCCGGGGTTCATTACCATAATAGGTGTTTTAATTCCGCTTTCACGCAACTGAACAGCCTCGTCTGTAAAGGCAACTGCCAGATAATCAACTCTGTGGTGTTGTAAAACTGTTGCCAATTCGTGTGAACCACTACCGTAACCAAACGCTTTTAACATTGCAATTACTTTGGTATCTTTATTCAATGTAGAACGGAAATAGCGCAAATTGGAAATCAAAGCATCGAGATTTACCTCCATTATTGTACGGTGTCGCCGTTCTTGTAACATTCTGTCAACACGCTCAAAACGGAATGTGCGACTTCCTTTTAATAAAATCACACTGTTTGATGGGGGAAACTTGTCGAAGTATTCTATAAGGTTGTCAGTATTAGGAAAAAACAGCGAGTTTTCACTAAATAGATGCCGATACTGTAAAATATGATTGCCAACGCCGATAAACTTGTCGATAGAGTGGAATTTTACCATATCGGCAACCTTTTGGTATAGCTCTTTATGAGGCAATCCGCTTTGCAAAATATCGCTCACAACAACCATTTTGTGTTCAACTTGATTTTGGGCTGCCAAATACTCTAACGAAGTGCTTAAGGAGACTAAATCAGAGTTGTAACTATCGTTAATAATGGTGCAGTTTCTACGACCAGCTTTAATTTCAAGGCGCATATCGACGGCTTGCAACTGTCCAATTTTTTCAGCTATTTCGCTGGCTCTATAACCCCAAACAGACATAAACGTAACAACGTTCATTGCATTCTGAAAAGAGGCACCGTCAAGGAATTGGATAGTAAACTGAAGCTCACTATTATTGAACTCTGCTACAACTTTTTGTCCGTTTGCAACATTAGTTTTTGACACTATCTTTACTCTGTCGCTATTTGAATATCCCCACGTAATAAGCTCTTTGTCAGGATACGTAGAACGAAAAACATCAACAACCTCTCCGTTTTCTGAAGATGTTATTACCTTTTCTGAGTATTTGAAAAGCAACAACTTTTCCCTTAGCTTCTGCTCATGATTTTGAAAATTCTCCTGATGCGCGTCTCCGATATTGGTAAAAATGCCAATGTTGGGTTTTATTATCTCGGCGAGTTTACCCATTTCATTCGGTTGCGACATTCCAGCTTCAAATATTCCTACCTCCGTTTGGTCGTTAAGTTCCCAAACAGAAAGTGGCACTCCTATTTGCGAATTATAGCTTTTGGGACTTCGTGTAATCGTATATTTATCTTGTAAACAAAAGTTTAGCCACTCTTTAACAATAGTTTTTCCATTACTACCTGTTATTCCGACAATGGGAAATGAAAAATTATTTCTGTGATAAATTGCAATTTTTTGGAGTGATTCTAATGAATTTTCAACCACAACAAAGCCAATATCTCCATCAAAATCAATGTCTTGCGGTAATGACTCAACCAAAAAGGCTTTAACTCCCTTTTCAATAAGATCTCTTATATATTTATGTCCATTACCCGAATCTCCGCTAAGCGCAATAAACATAACCGATTTAGTAAACTTCAACGACCTTGAGTCGATAAGCAAAGTCTCTACTTCAATTTTCGAATTGCCGTAGAGCGTTCCATTTGTAATTTCAGCTATATTTTCAAGTATATATCTCATAACAGTTGAGTTAAAAAGTTGTAAAGTAGAGACGGAGCATGCTCCGTCTCTACATAATTGTACATTGCTCATTGCACATTGTTAATTGCTTTTGTTCGATTATAGCAATTACGACACAACGGCTCATATTGATCGGCCTCACCAAGTTGAACCAATTTATCGCCACCATCAAAACGGTGCGAAAAACTTGCTAAGCTCCCACAACGGACACAAATGGCATGAACCTTAGTAACATATTCAGCCTTAGCCATAAGGTCGGGTATCGGACCAAAAGGACGTCCTAAAAAATCCATATCTAACCCTGCAACAATTACTCTTACGCCGTTGTTAGCCAGCGTTTCGCATACATCGACAATGTTTTTATCGAAAAACTGGGCTTCATCAATCCCAACCACATCAACATCGGAGGCTAACAGCAAAATACTCCCCGACGAATCTACTGCTGTTGAGCGTATTGAAGTGGAGTTGTGCGAAACAACCTCCTCTTCAGAGTAACGAACATCAATCCGTGGTTTAAAAATCTCGACCTTTAACTTGGCATATTGCGCCCTACGCAATCGCCTGATAAGTTCTTCGGTTTTTCCGGAAAACATACTGCCGACAATTACCTCAATGCAGCCCTGTCTTATTGTTTCGCCAGATTGTATGTCGTGTTGCATAAAAGTAAGTCATTGTTTATTTCTCAAATGTACAAATATGCTTTAAATTGACCGAAAATACAAGGGAAAATAAACAAACAAAAAGTATAAACAATTGATAATATGACTATTGTTTTTTACAATGCTAACAAGCTACAACCACGAATTTCGCTGTAATCAAGTCGTCCTAAAACCTCAAATTGGTTGTTTGAGCTAATTCTGCCAATATCAGCAGTTTGAATAAATGCACATGAGTGCTTATTAGCAAGATCAATAATATTTATACCTCCAGTTGCTGTTTGGCTCAGTGCCAAAGGATTGTGTGTATTGTAAAATAAAACTCGCATCCACGGTGGAGTGCTGAAAAGACCATCTCCTTTGGAATAGGCCTGACTTAAAAGCTCTGCCATTCCGTATTCACTATAAATATGTTTAAGACCAAAGGCATTAGAAAGAATTTGGTGTACCTCTTCGCGAACAATCTCTCTCTTTCGCCCTTTCATTCCTCCGGTTTCTATTATAATGGTTGATTTTAAAGGTATTTGGTACTCCTCAGCAAAATCAAGTAGGGCAAATGTTACTCCGAACAGTATTGTAGGGATTTTCTGCTTCTCGTTTTCTAACAATTGATTGTAAAGGTCTTGAAAATCATATAAATAGAATCCACTTTGTTTATAGGAACTTATATTAATCAACTCTTGAGCCATAAAAACCAATGATGAGCCTTCACGCTCAAGATAAGACGGTAGCAAAAACAAAAAGCAGTATTTCTGAGGGTCTCCAAAAAAGTGAGAAAAGCTATTTATAAAAGCCTTTTTATAAAGCTCTATGCTCGAAACCAAGTGCCTCGATTGACCTGTGTTTGTCGTAGAGCTGCTTGTAAAAATTATTTCGGGCTGATTTTCACCACAATAAACATCAAAATTCTTAAAAAACTCGACAGGTAGGAAAGGGATTTTTTCTATCGAATCTACGCTACGACTATCTATATTTAAGTTCTCGATAAATGTTTTGTAAACTTCAACACTTTCAGCCTGTTTATGAAAAAGCTCGAGAGCTGTTTTTTCAAAATCAATATTATTAAATATGTCATTATTAACGCTTTGCATATTACTTTACTTTGTCAATATTTCGAAAGTAAATATCTATAATTGTGCCAAAAAACAAAAAACCGGATAAATCCGGTTTAGTGGGTCGTACTGGATTCGAACCAGTGACTTCTACCCTGTCAAGGTAACACTCTGAACCAACTGAGTTAACGACCCAAAGGAGTGCAAATATACGAAATTATTAAAAACTATACCAAACTATTGTTCAAAATAACAATTGGTAGATTCAACCTGCAATAACCTATGGATGTTATGCGTTTAATATTTGCAAATGTCTTATATTTGTTTTGTAAAGTGTACGTTGGAGCAATTTTGACGGACAGCACAGTGAAAAACGGAAAAGCCGAAAGCCGAAAGTGGAGGCAAATTTAATTTTTATAAAAAATGAAAAAGAGATTTTTAAATTTTGGGCTACTTTTAGCCTTGGGGCTAACAACTGCCTTGTTTAATTCTTGTGGCAGAGATGATGACAATAACGGAGACACTATTGATAATGCTTCAAAGATTACAGCTACAAATGTAAACAATGGCTCTACTCAAATCAAAACAGTAAAAGCTATTGTTTTTTGGGAAAGTGGCAATAATTATGAAAGTGAAGCAATTGCACAAGCACCTTATCAAAACAATGGTTTTACATTGGAACTTCCGGCAACACTACAAGACAAATACTTGGAAACGATTGATACGGATGATTTGGAAGGAATTTTCGTAAGCGATAAAAATTTCAAGTCGTGTTTTCTTGAAGACCTAAGAGGTTACAACGGAGATGATAATGTAATTGGCTATTTTTATTTGGAGGAAGATAATGAGAACTGGGAGCATTACACTTCTTGGATATATGTTGATAGAAATGTAACCATAAAAGGAGAAGTCGTGGATGACGAAGAACAAGGAAATTTTGATTTAACACTTAAAAAAGGTTGGAACATTGTGTATGAAAGTTACATTGAGATGGAAAATGGTATAGTTATGGATTCTTTTACAATTTCAAGCAAAAAACCGTCAGGAGTATATTTTACTTGGAATTTTTATGATGATTATGACTGTAGTTCAACAAGCGTTGCATCAAAATCTGTTAAAAACTCAAAATCGTTCTTTTCAAAATTGAAAGAAAACAAAAAGAAATAATATTATGTTGTCGTCAATTTTTGCAGACAGTACTGCGAAAAAACGGAGAAGCCGAGAGCCGAAAGTGGAGGCAAATTTAATATTGAAAAAAATGAAAAAGAAATTTTTAAATTTTGGACTACTTTTAGCCTTGGGATTGACAACTACCGTGTTAAATTCTTGCGACAAAGATGATGACAATAACGGAAGCGCTAATAGTGATAACGCTTCAAAGATTACAGCTACAAATGTAGCCTGTAGCTCTACTCAAATCAAAACAGCAAAAGCTACTGCTTATTGGGAAAGTGGCGATGATTATAGTAGCGATGTAATTGCACAAGCACCTTATCAAAACAATGGTTTTATATTGGAACTTCCTGCAACACTAGGAGACAAATACTTGTTTACGATTGACATGGATGACATGGAAGGAATTTACGTAAGCGAAAATAATTTCAAGTCGAGTTTTCCTGTAATCCTTAGAGGTTACAACGGAGATGATAATGAAATTGGCTATTTTTATTTGGCGGAAATAAATTGGAGCTGGCACGAAACTTCTTGGATATTTGTTGATAGAGATGTAACCATAAAAGGAGAAAATGTTGACGAGATATATGGCTATAAATACATAGAAAAATATGATTTAACACTTAAAAAAGGTTGGAACATTATGTATAGCAATGATGAAGATAAGGCGGAAGGTTATAATATGTATATGCATGTATCTACATATTCAAGCAAAAAACCGTCAGAAGTAAATTATACTTGGTATTTTTATCATAATTGTTATGACAATAGTTCAGCGAACGTTGTGTTAAAACCTGCTAAAAACTCAAAATTGTTTTCTTCAAAATTGAGAGGAAACAAAGGGAAATAATAAAAAAATGTCTGCAACATGCGGTATAATACCAATTGGACATCTACTATTGTCCAAACTTCAATGTCGTTTGTTTGGATAATCTATCTGAAACATCGGTATTTACAATTGTAAAATTTAAAAAAATTGGACTATCTTTAAATTACAATTGGTATAATTTGCATTGTATAAGCCCCTTAAATAGTCGG
Source organism: Bacteroidales bacterium (assembly GCA_012519055.1). Lineage (NCBI taxonomy): Bacteria > Pseudomonadati > Bacteroidota > Bacteroidia > Bacteroidales > Bacteroidales bacterium. The sequence continues at coordinate 20,273 of JAAYQU010000011.1, forward strand.
ACGAAATTATAGAAAATAAGCTATAAACTTGCAGAGATGAAAAAGAGAGCTTTTTGCAAAAACAATAAAACATTAACAAAATGATGAAGAAAATATTACCTTTCACCCTTATGGTTTTAGTTGCTTGCGAGAAAGAATCAAACGAATTCCAGTTCGATTATAAGATTTCACGAAGTTGCACCGTTAACGATATGTTCGAAGATAGTCTGGGTTATTATTATAATGCTAAACATCAACTTTTGAGAGTCGATAGGTTTTATTCTTCCAACATATCTTCGTATTATTACGTTGAATACCATGATAATTATATTAAAAATTGGAATGGCAACTTTATATTTGACTCAAACGGATTGATAACTTCAATAAACAATTCCGGCAATTTAACAGAAATGGAATACGAGTCAAACAATATTGTTTACAAAAAAGAATCCGTTAACAACAATATTGTTAGGGAGAGTTTTTTTAAATATCAAAATGGTAATCTTATCAAAGATTCAACTATTGTTTATCACGAGGATTCAGAACCGGCTATTACTGTTTATGAATATGAGTACACGGATTCTTTAATAAAAGATTTCATGTTAGATTATTCGGGATTATATGAAATGCCAGTCACATCAAAAAATCTATTAAGACAGGCAGAATCAGCAGAACACGGCATTTTATATAAATTTTCATACGAAATTTCAGAAAATGAGTTAGTCCAATACGCTAACCTTTATGATACATTTCATAATACAAAGAATGAAACTACAAAGACAATATATAAATTGATTAAGAAATAAATTGCATTGAGAGTAGGATTAATTTTTCCAAATAAAGACAGAAAGGACAAAACTATTCATGTTGGATTGGGATATATTGCTTCTTATGCAAGAACAGAACATCCAGATATTGAATTCTCTTTGCTAGATACCAGAGTTGCAACTAAAAAAGAAACAAGAAAATTTTATCAATCTGATTTTGATTTGATTGGTATTACCGTTTTATCACCCGTTTATTATGAGGTTATTGACGTATTTAAGTTCATACGTACTACTAAACCCAATACCCCGATATGCTTAGGAGGAGCCTATGTAACAACAATAATGGAGGAGATATTTGAGGAAACTCCGGCTGACTTTGTTGTATATGGAGAAGGTGAAATAACATTCTCTAATTTACTGAACCATTTAAAAGGTAAAATGCCAATAGAACAGATTCATGGCATAATGTATAAAAAAGATGAAGCGATAATAACCAATCCACCACAAGAACAAATACAGAATTTAGACTCAATTCCTTATCCAGCCTACGATTTGTTTAAGATGGAACGGTATCCTGTGCATCGAGTTGTGACAAGCAGGGGATGTCCATATAAATGCGTTTTTTGCAACTCATCATCTATTTGGTTAGGAAAATGGAGAAAACGAGAACCAGAAAAAGTTGCTGAAGAAATTGAGTATTTAATAAAAAATTACAAAAAGAAAACATTCATCTTTAGTGACAATAGTTTTAATGTTGATTTAAAAAGAGTTGAAATTTTTTGCAATACGATACTGCAAAAAAAACTGAAATTTCTTTGGTCAACTCCTGTGCGAGTTGAAATAATAACAAGCGAGATTGCCCGGTTAATGAAAAAATCGGGGTGTTATAATGTCGGGATTGGAATTGAGTCTGCCAACAACTCGATTTTAGAGAAAATGCAGAAAAAAAACAGTATCGAAGCCATTCAAAAGGGTATTAGAATTTTTAGAGAAGCCGGAATTGAAGTGATGGGACAATTTGTAATCGGCAGTCCTGGTGATACATTGGAAACTGTTAAAGAATCAATTGAGTTTGCAAAAAACTCTGAGTTGGATTTCGTAATGTTTTATTCAATTTTACCATTTAAAGGCACTGCACAATGGGATTATGTTTTGAACCATGGAAAGCTTTATAATACAAAAATACATGAATATCATAAAATAAAGCCAAGGATTGTATTTGAAACACCTGAATTCCCGTACGCAGACAGATTAAAGGCGATAGAACTCGCAAAAAAAGAAGGTTTCTATTCTGATTCAAATGATAAAAATCTACTTTTTGATATAGGTAAAGATATAGCAACTAAAATACAACAATTTTTACCTCACAAAATTTCGCAAAAATTGTATATTGCCATGAAAAATGTGTATAGAAAGCGATTTTGGAAAGGTTGATTAAGATTGCCAACATCATGCAAAAACATGACGATTAGAGTGGACTTTCAGACGTTTACTCCAGCTCTAAGACTTGAAGCACCAAAGCAGAGTCGCATACTAAAACATCAAAATTGTTATTGATTAAACCCAGCTAATACAAAATATACAAGTATGACTATTAAAAATAAATTTTTGATATTGATATTAACATTTTTTGCTTGTCTGTCAGCGACAGTATGTATATCAAATACCATATGCATTAATGATTCATTGGTTATAACTGGCAAATTAATTGATATCGAGCACAATAAAGAGATAATAGGAAAAGGATCTGTTGAGATAAAAGGGGAAAATTACTCTATAGGAGAGACTGGTGATTTTCAGATTAAGATTAAAAAAACGCCCGAAATAAATCTTTTATTCAAGACAATTGGATACAGACCACTTATAATTATTAATATTCGTCCAGATTCAGACTCAATTAATTTAGGAATAATTCCAATGTTCACAGACTCACATTACTTAATAAATTACGATTGTGAATGGTGGCAATTCATTTGCAAAATACGTAAAAACAAATATTTAAAAGGACTAGATAAATATTCCAAAAACGAAAGAATAAAAAGTAATAAAATTGTGGACAAATACAGATTTGAATTTAGAGAAAAAATTTATCCAATAAAACACAGCAGGAGAAACGATTTATTGACGATTGAATTGTAATCAATATCAGCTCCATAACTTATCAAACAAAGTTAAAAGTTGTCTTTTTATTCTTATAATACTTTGTAAAGTTAGTCTAAATAAAAAGTAGCAAAATTGCCTTATGTCTCATTTTACATTTGGTCTTACAAATAGTCAATTTTTTGTATATATTTGCTGAAAGCATTTTTACTGAAAGCATATGTCAAAAGCACCAAATATCATTACTAGTGACCCACTTCTATCTCCTTATTCATACATAATTGAGAGACGATTTAAAAAGGCTCAAAACAAAATAAGGGAGCTATGTGGCACGGAAGATAAACTTGTCGATTTTGCCAACGGGCACCACTATTACGGCCTGCACCGTGATGAGAACTTTTGGTATATGCGCGAATATGCACCAAACGCCACCGCAATTTACATGATTGGCGACTTTAACGACTGGTGCGAACTGCCTGAATATGAACTTGTAAGAATAAATCATCACGGCGACTGGCAAAGAACACTGCCACTAAGTGCGCTACAACACGGACAACAATATAAACTCTCTATTCACTGGAAAGGCGGACAAGGACTGAGAATCCCATCATACACAAGAGTTGCTATACAAGATGATAAAACAAAGTTGTTTGCAGCCCAAGTCTGGTACCCTCACACTCTATACAAATGGGAAGCTCCGAAAATAAAAAAGGTTGAATATCCAATAATATACGAAGCACACGTAGGTATGGCAACCGAAGAAGAGCGGGTTGGCACTTTCAGAGAGTTTGCCGACAACTGCTTGCCAAATATCGCCAAAGGAGGATATAATACCATACAGTTAATGGCAATTCAGGAGCACCCCTACTATGGTTCCTTTGGCTATCACGTATCGAATTTTTTTGCTGTCTCATCGCGCTTTGGAACTCCTGACGATTTGAAATATTTAATCGACAAGGCTCACCAACTTGGAATTGCTGTAATAATGGATTTGGTCCATTCTCACAGCGTTAAAAACACCGAAGAGGGGCTCGGAGAGTTTGACGGATCTAAAGGATTATACTTTCACGTTGACCACAGACGTGAACACGTAGCGTGGGATTCACTATGTTTTGATTACGGAAAAAGACAGGTTCTTCACTTCCTGCTCTCTAACTGCAAATATTGGATTGAAGAGTACAACTTCGATGGCTTCCGTTTCGACGGCATTACCAGCATGTTATATTACAATCATGGATTAGAGTCTAATTTCGTAAACTACGATATGTATTACGATGGAAATCAAGACGAAGACGCAATTGTTTATCTTACGTTAGCCAACTGCTTGATACATCATCTTAAACCAGAAGCTATTGTGGTAGCAGAAGATATGAGCGGCATGCCCGGACTTGCCGCTCCGTTCGATAAATGGGGCATTGGATTTGACTACCGACTTGCAATGGGGATACCCGATTACTGGATAAAAATAATAAAAGAACTATCTGACGAGCAGTGGCGCGTAGGCGACATATATTATCAACTAACAAATAAAAGAGACGAAGAAAAAACAATAAGCTATGCCGAATCACATGACCAGGCGTTGGTTGGAGATCAAACAATCATTTTCAGGTTGATAAAAGATGCAATGTACACCAAAATGAGCAAAGACATCGAAAGCCTTGATGTTGACAGAGGTATAGCATTACACAAGTTAATTCGCCTGATCACTCTTGCATGTTCTGGCGGTGGATATCTGAACTTTATGGGCAACGAGTTTGGTCACCCCGAATGGATAGATTTTCCACGTCAGGGAAATGGGTGGTCGTATTTGTATGCCCGTCGTCAATGGAGTTTGCGAGACAATCAGCTTTTACGATACCATTTCCTATCTGACTTTGACAGAGAAATGATAAAAGTTATTAAAGATAACGATGCCTTTGAAAATCACTATGCACATAAAATCCATGAAAATGCTGATAATCAGATATTAGCATTTATTAGGAAAAATCTCGTTTTTATATTTAATTTCAATCCTTCCAAGGCTATCAACAACTATCCTATTGAAATAGAGGGTGGGGAATATGAACTTGTGCTAAACAGTGATTCGAAGAAGTTTGGAGGCTTCAGTTCTGTTAAGGACAACCAAATATTCTACACTACACCATTAGTATTTGAAAACAGACGTAAAGCTTTGGCAATTCAAGTGTACGTTCCTCCAAGAGTAGTAATAGTTTTACGAAAAAAAGAGAATTAACTATAAATAAACGAATCCTGCGGTCATGGGGCGGAGTCGAACTACGGTCACTGAATTTATCGAAGTGACCATATAAAACACATTAAAACTTTTAACTCAATTTTTTTTTGTATTTTTGAAAGAATAAAAACAGATCACATCATGCAAGGAATTATTTCATACAGTTGTCCGGCAAATATTTCGCTGATAAAAAACTTTGGGGGCTATCGTAAGCGCACTCAGGGGAACCCCTCTTTTAGCATGACATTGGATAAAGCGAAATCTGAAACAACAGTTAAATATACTCATAGCAAAGAGCAAAAATTCTCATTTACTGTTACTATCAATGGTGTAGAATCGGAATATTTAAAAAAGCGTATTTCGCATTGGTTTGAAAAAGTGGTCCCTGTTTTTCCATGGATTAACCAGACAAGTTTAGAAATTTCAGTAACAATCGAAGACTCATTAATTCCTTTTGTTGGGATATACACAGTAATGTGCTCATTAACATTCTGTTTAAGCGTTATAGCCAATCATTTAGGGAAACTTGATGCACAACCACAACTTCAAACTGTAAGCAGCATAGCACTGCTAGACTCTGAAAATGCGGCTCGCTCAACCTACGGCGGCTTTGTTGGATTAGGTAAAAATGCGGCTATATCTTGGTCATCAGATAAATACGCCTCACAATATCAACGTGAAGCAATGATATATAGCAAACTGAACGACACTATATTAAGCTTTGACAACTCCTCACACAACCTTAGTGAGTTAAATCCAGAGGATTTATATAATCACCCGTATTTGGAATCTAGAATAAAACATGCACAAATCAACACCAATCAATTTTTACGAGCTTTAGACGACGGGCATTGGGATTTATTTGAACATATTGTCGAAAATGAAGCATTAACAATGTGTGCGCTATTTTTATCTTCTGGAACAAGCAAATTTTTGCCAAGCAGCAATCTTATAGAATGGGCACAATATATCCGTGACAAACGTGAAGAGATTGAGTGTCCTGTTACATTTACTTTCGATCGTGAACTACGTTTACACCTTATCTATCCACCGATAGCCAAAGAAAAAGTAATCAAACTTTTAGAAGAATCTCCATTAACTTACGATAAATTATTGCACGATAACGTGGGTAAGGGACCGAAAATGCTGAAGGACAGTTTTGAACAATAAAAGCCCTGAATTACAAGGCTTTCTTCTTTTGTGCCCCGGACCGGAATCGAACCGGTACGAGCTTTTCGGCTCACAGGATTTTAAGTCCTGCGTGTCTACCAATTCCACCACCAGGGCTACATCTTAATTATTTTGTGTAGAGAGCGGGAAACGAGACTCGAACTCGCGACCCCGACCTTGGCAAGGTCGTGCTCTGCCAACTGAGCTATTCCCGCTTTTGAGACTGCAAATATAAAACTTATTCCAAAACTGACAAAATATAAAATAATAATTGTAATTTTTTTTTACTTGTTCGAGCGGAAAACATAATACGAAGTAAATAAAAAAGGCTTTAAACAAACTCAATATGTTAAAATGCAAACAAATACAGCCCAGATTAAGCAAATTTGTATATAGTATGTAAAATAAATGATAAATATTTATAAATGCTTTTTTTCTTATTAGTATTGCTGATAATTAAAAAATATCTATATTTGCAGCGCTAAAACAGCAAGGGGTGCCATAGCTCAGTAGGTAGAGCACAGGACTGAAAATCCTGGTGTCCTTGGTTCGATCCCGAGTGGCACCACTTCTTTTAAAAAAGCTTGTACTTTATGTACAGGCTTTTTTTGTTTGTACCGCAGTAGAACACAGATGACGCGGATTATTTATAATATTTCATCGTTTCAAATAATCAAATTTGAACTATTTGTAAAATTAACTGTTTGTATGTAAGTTTGTGTACAAAAAAATAGAGTATGATTTCAATTAAAAATTTTGTTTTTAATCCTTGGCAGGAGAATACATTTGTTGTATATGACGAAACCGGACAATGTGTAATAATAGACGCAGGATGTTTTAATCAACAGGAAGAGAGTGAACTGTCATCATTTATTAAAAATAATAACCTTACCCTAAAATATGTGTTAAACACGCATTTACACATAGACCACATTATGGGTAATGCTTTCCTTTACAAGGAGTTTGGGTTGGCTCCTTGTGCACACGAAAACGATGAGTTCCTAATTGACCAAACAATGTCTTATGCATCACAATTAGGAATAAAACTCTCTGCAGAACCCCCTTATCCTGGTAAATATATTGAAGATGGACAAACAATTAAGTTTGGAAATTCAAGCCTAAAAATAATGCACATTCCGGGACACACCCCTGGTCATGTTGTATTTTATAATGAAAACGCAAAAGTGGTTTTTTCTGGGGATGTGCTTTTTTATGAGTCAATTGGTAGAACCGACCTTATTTACGGTAATTACGAAACTTTAATCAGAGGGATAAATCAAAAGCTACTTACATTGCCTGATGATACAAAGGTTCTTCCCGGTCACGGTGAATCAACGACTATTGGGCATGAAAGAGCACACAATCCATTTATTAGACACATGAATTTCAATTAGTCTCAGCACTTTTACGAACCTCCTTTTTTAAGCTTTTCTTATTATAAGAGACCAATACATAAACCTCAAATAATCCTTCATCAGTTTGTCGTGAGGCTTTTTCTATTATACTGACATCAGACAATATAACCTCAGTTTTTTTCTCTTCTGATTTGGTATTACTGTTAGGCTCATTAGAGATTTCTTTCAATGTGACTGTAGTAGGTCCAAGAATTTCAGCAAGTTCTGTAAAAGCGTTTGCGCGAGCTTTGTCATAAGCAACCGACTGGTTTGCCGATTGTCCATATCCAACCGAATAAATCTTGTTTTTAGATTTTGGGAGTTTGTTTGCCCATTTTGGAGGAAATTGCTCTCTACTTTGAGCTGATGTGCAAGCCATCAGACCAAATAATAGCGTTAATATAAATATTTGTCTGTTCATTTTTTATGTTTTTTTACTTTTGTCAGCAAGATATAGGTAATGTTTTCAACATTAGACACAATTTTATCTAAAAATTCTTAACCATAAGTTAATTAATGTAAATCACATATAATTCAGGAAAAGTAACCTATCTAGAAATAAAAACAACTAACTTTGTCAGCTTAATATAGCAAATTAGGTTGTTTATTTGAAATTCGAACAATTACAACAATTGATAACAAACTACGTATGAAACCCGAACTCGTAATTATACTGTTAATTGGTTACTTTTTGCTTCTCTATTTTATTTCCAAATTAACATCAAAAAATACAAATAATAAGGCTTTCTATCTTGCAGGGAAAAAAGCACCTTGGTACATAATAGCCTTTGGAATGATCGGCTCATCAATAAGTGGTGTTACTTTTATTTCAGTGCCGGGCTGGGTTGTAACCAGTAATTTTTCTTATATGCAAATGGTACTCGGCTATTTTATTGGTTATCTTGTAATTGCATACGTATTATTACCCATATATTACAAATTAAACGTAACCTCTATATACACTTATCTTGAGCATCGATTTGGCGTAGCAGCCTATAAAACAGGGGCTGTGCTTTTTTTGGTAAGCAGAACTATCGGCTCGGCATTCCGCCTTTTTATTGTAAGTGTTGTTTTACAAGTTGCGGTTTTCGACCATTTCAATATTCCTTTTTATATTACCGTAATAATCACTATACTACTTATTTGGCTCTATACCTACAGAGGAGGAATAGGCACAATTATTTGGACTGATGTACTCCAAACTACACTATTGATATTAGCAGTAATCCTCACGATAGTTGAGATAGGACAATCATTAAACCTAAATTTTACAGAGATGATTAAATCAGTTGCCGATAATCCACTCAGTAAAACCTTTTATTTTGATGATTGGCGTTCCGACAAATATTTCTTCAAGCACTTTTTTAGTGGAATGTTTATAACCATTGTAATGACAGGGCTAGATCAAGATTTAATGCAGAAAAATCTAAGTTGTAAAAATCTGAAAGATGCTCAAAAAAATGTTGTCTCGTATGGAATGGCATTTGTGCCAATTAATTTATTGTTTTTGACTTTGGGCGTGCTTTTAGTTATGTACGCACAAGCAAACCATATTGAAATTCCCCTTAAAACCGATGAACTGTACCCGACAATAGCTTTTGGAGGCACTTTAAGTCCTATAGTAGCTATTTCGTTTATTATTGGATTGATAGCTGCAGCTTATTCATCAGCAGACTCTGCTTTAACAGCTTTAACCACCTCTTTTACAGTAGATATATTAGGTTACAATCACAAAAACATTGATTCGCCAAAGGCTGTAAAAGTTCGCAAAATTGTTCATGTCGGTATTTCTGTACTAATGGTTATTGTAATTGTTGTATTCAGAGCTATTTCTGATGATAGCATAATTAGCAACATATTTAGAGTTGCTGGATATACCTACGGACCGCTCTTAGGAATGTTTGCCTTTGGTATTTTTACTAAACATAACGTTAAACCTATCATGATTCCAATAATTGGAGTCCTTGCACCTATAATTTGTTATCTCATTCAAATTAACGCAGAAAGGTTGTTCGATGGCTATCAAGTAGGGTATGAACTACTTATTATTAATGGTTTAATTACATATTTAGGTTTATATTTTTCCCGATTTAGAAAACAAGCTCACAAGTGAAAAGTACAAAGGAAAAGGTACAAGGCACAAGTGTATTGTCCTGTTTTTAAAGCATATGGACTATTTGATACCTCAAAAAAAATTGTTGTTTAAAATAATTGTCCGTTTTTCTTTGAAAAATGTTTTGTCAAATCAAAAAGAGCAACTATATTTGCATCTCTTTTTGGAATTCCTCCTTAGCTCAGTTGGTTAGAGCACCTGACTGTTAATCAGGGGGTCCTTGGTTCAAGTCCAAGAGGGGGAGCAAAACAAAACCACTTACAATATTGTAAGTGGTTTTTCTTTTGTCCTCATTTATAAATATTTCAATGATTGGTTTCTATGTAAAAATGAATATATTTGCCCACAGTAATCATATAAATCAATCAAAATGCAAAAATTTACTATAGGCGGTATCCAACAAATGGGAGTTGGCGTTCCAAATTTTGCTGAATCGTGGAATTGGTATATTGAACACTTTGGAATGGATGTCCGGATATTTGATGAAAAGGCAGTCGCTGAGTTAATGCTTCCACACACTGATGGGAAGCCGCGTGAACGACACGCTGCTTTAGCTGTAAATATGGGCGGAGGCGGTGGTTTTGAAATCTGGCAACACACAGGGAAAGAGCCAACAATGTCTTTGTTCGACGTACAATTGGGCGACTTAGGCATTTATGTTACCAAACTAAAATGTCGTTCAATAGAGAAAGCCTACAAATATCAACAGAAAGTAAAAACTGAAATCCTTAGTTCTATTACAACTATGCCTAATGGAACAAAACACTTTTTTGTTCGGGATTTAAACAAAAATATTTTCGAGTTTGTCGAAGAGCCAAGCTGTTTTAACAAAACAAGACGTGTGCCATCAGGTGGTGTTTTCGGTGCAATCATTGGTGTTCAGAATATGGAAGAGAGTTTGGTTGTTTATCGTGACATCTTAGGATACGATAAAATAGGTTATGACATCACTCAAACTTTTGATGATTTCGCAGATTTACCCGGAGGTAAAAAACAGTTCCGTCGTATTCTATTGCAACACACTGAAGCCCGAAGAGGTCCTTTCTCCCCACTTTTGGGGTCATCTCAAATAGAGCTGGTGCAAGTTATTGATAGAGTACCACAAAAAATCTATGATGGACGAATCTGGGGCGACCCCGGTTTTATTCACATTTGCTATGATGTTCAGGGAATGAATGAAATCCGCCAACTATGTGCTTCCAAAGGTTTCCCGTTTACCGTTGACAGCAGTTCATCGTTTGATATGGGAGATGCCGCAGGACATTTCTGCTATATTCAAGCTCCAGAGGGCACTTTAATTGAATTTACCGAAGCTCACCGCGTACCTATTATGAAAAAAATAGGCTGGTTTATCGATTTGAAAAAACGTAATCCCAATAAACCATTACCACGATTTTTACTTAAAGCGATGAGTATAAATAGAATAAAAAGGGTGTAGAATAAAGCAATGTGCAATTAACAATGAACAATTAACAATTGAGTGGAAACGAAGCATACTCAGTCTCTACAGTAAAACCTGTGTATTCTGCATTCCAATTGATAATTGCTAATTGTTCATTGTTCTGAGGCTAATCGAGTTTCAATATCGCAAGGAAAGCCTTTTGTGGAACCTCCACATTACCAACCTGCCTCATTCGCTTTTTCCCTTTTTTCTGTTTCTCTAACAGTTTTCTCTTACGAGAAATATCCCCACCATAACATTTTGCGGTAACATCTTTACGAACAGCTTTCACTGTCTCACGTGCAATAATTTTAGATCCAATTGCCGCCTGTATTGCAACATCAAATTGTTGACGTGGAATAAGCTCCTTAAGTTTTTCACAAATTCTTCGACCGAAATCATACGCATTGTCAACATGTAACAGTGCTGAAAGTGCGTCAACATTCTCTCCATTTAAAAGAATATCCAGCCTGACAAGCTTGGCAGGTCGATAATCTGTAATATGATAATCAAACGAAGCATAACCTTTTGATACGCTCTTTAACTTGTCGTAAAAGTCGATAACAATCTCAGACAGAGGCATATCAAAATTTATTTCAACACGATTGCCCGTTAAAAAAATCTGATTTTTCAGTTCGCCCCTTTTGCCAATACAAAGTGTCATTATAGAGCCTAAAAACTCTGTAGATGTAATAATTTGTGCACTTATGAATGGTTCCTCAATGTGTTCAATATGATTTACCGGTGGTAAGCCTGCAGGATTATGTACTTCTATAATTTCACCTTTTGTTGTATGCACCTTATAACTAACGTTTGGAACTGTTGTAATAACGTCCATGTCGAATTCCCGCTCTAACCGTTCTTGCACAATTTCCATATGTAAAAGTCCAAGAAATCCGCAACGAAATCCAAATCCCAATGCCATTGAAGATTCAGGTTCAAACGTAAGAGAAGCGTCATTAAGCTGCAACTTTTCTATAGATGCCCTCAAGTCTTCATAATCATCAGGATCAACGGGATAAAGACCTGCAAATACCATAGGTTTCACATCTTCGAATCCTGCAATTGCTTTTGCACATGGCCTATCAACATGGGTAATTGTGTCGCCAACTTTAACTTCACGAGCCGCTTTAATGCCACTTATTAAATAACCCACATCTCCTGCACTTAGCTTATCTGTAGGTGAATATCCAAGTTTAAGAACCCCTATCTCGTCGGCATAATACTCTCTTTTGGTATTATAAAATTTCACATGGTCTTTTGCTTTAATTGTTCCGTTTAGAATCTTAAAATAAGTGACAATTCCTCTAAACTGATTGAATACACTGTCAAAAATCAATGCTTCTAATGGAGCATTAGGATCGCCGACAGGTGCGGGTACGCGTTCTACTATTGCAGATAAAATCAACTCAACCCCTAATCCTGTTTTTCCAGAGGCTTCAATTATTTCATCGCGCTTGCAACCAAGTAAATCAACTATTTGATCTTTAACTTCTTCGGGCATCGCATTGGGAAGATCCATTTTATTCAAAATTGGAATAATCTCAAGATCATGCTCTATGGCCATGTACAAATTACTAATGGTTTGAGCTTGAATCCCTTGAGTTGCATCTACGATAAGTAAAGCTCCCTCACATGCAGCTATTGAACGAGAAACCTCGTATGAAAAATCAACGTGTCCCGGTGTATCAATCAAATTTAAAATATAATCCTGATTATCGGCGTGTTTGTAGTTCATTTGAATGGCGTGACTTTTAATTGTTATCCCACGCTCACGTTCAAGATCCATGCTATCTAACACCTGACTACGTTGTTCACGTTCAGATATTGAGTTTGTTGATTGTAATAATCTATCAGCCAAAGTACTCTTACCATGGTCGATGTGTGCAATAATGCAAAAGTTGCGGATCTTGTTCATTTAATTACCGGTTTTTATATGTTCTAAAATCGGGGTAAATAGTTGTTCTGTAATTTACTAAGAATATCTATCAAATCCAATCAATAACTTTGATCGGAGCGCAAAATTACAAAAAAAATAAATAAGGTTAATAATATTTGGAAATTAGACAAAAAGCAATCAAATAAAATATAGATAAATATTATTACATATCTTTTAACATTTGAATAATATTCAGGCAAAATTATCCTTACAAGTTATACGCTACATACGTGCATTTTGCTGATACAAAGTGCATAGAAAAACATGTTAAGCAATAACACTATTATATCTTTTTATTATAATTTAAGTGTTCGTTTTAAAAACCAAGCAAAAATTAATATATTTGGTACTTTAAAGTATTAACTTGGCAAAACAAATTAATCAAGTAGGTATTAATCACCAAGCTGATTTACAGGTAGAAAATAAAACTGTAACCATATTTGATTCAAAACAGAACCTGTTATGGCAAATAAAAATCGTCTTACTCACACATTTACAATTGGAGGAGTTGTTTTAGGTCTTATTCTAACCTTTTTTATAATTAAGGGTGTTCTTGATTATCAGAACCAGACCATGACTTTTTCTAATATTAAAGCTCTCCATAGGTATTCAATATTTTTCCTTGTTGACTTACTACCAGTCATTTTGGGGCTATTTGCACGTTTCTGCGGGCTGTTTTTTGAGGGCAGAATTAATCTGCTTTCCGAACAGCTTCACGTACTCAATCAACGTTCAGCAAAATTACAAACTTTTGCAGAGGATATTCTTCAAGGTAAAATCGATTCGGACTACGACACAAAATTGTTTACCGACAAGTTGGGTCAAACTTTAGTTAACATTGTTGAAAACATAAAAAGCAATAAAGATGCTGAAGAACAACGCAAAAAAGAGGATTTTGAGAGAAATTGGATTGCTGAAGGATTAGCACGTTTTGGAGAAATTTTAAGGCGCAATAACGACAACATAGAGTTGCTGTCGTTAGAAGTTATAAGCAATATGTGTAAATATGTAGGAACTGCTCAAGGAGGCTTTTACATATTAAATGACGAGGATGAACATGATGTTCATTTCCAACTAACAGCTCATTTTGCATATGATCGCCAAAAATACAATAAGAAAAGAATAGAGTGGAATGAAGGTCTTATTGGACGTTCGGCATTCGAAAAGCGAATACTTGTACTGGATGACGTCCCCGATGATTATCTGGAAATAACAAGCGGGTTAGGTCAGTCAAATCCACGAAACTTATTAATAGCTCCTTTAAAATACAATGATGAAGTGCACGGCGTTATTG